>NZ_KQ971100.1:34342-90508 GCF_001580195.1 Akkermansia sp. KLE1798 | reverse complement strand
GCTCCAGCTCCAGCTCCAGTTCCAGCTCCAGTTCTTCCCTTTCTTCCTCCTCCAGCGAACCGCCTACTGAAGAAGAGCCATGCCCGTGCCCCTGTGAATGCGGTGAAGAAGGCGATGAGAACTGCATCCAGCAGCAACCCACTCCGGGGGATCCTAATGGCGGACTGCGCTGTCAAGGCGAGGCCTGCATCAACTCCTCCTCTCCGGGAGGCCCGACGCCCCCCTCTCCGACCAGATTCATGCGCATGGCCCGCACTTCCCCTACCTTCAACACTAATAGCGGGCTATCCATACGCTACAACCACCCCATGGCATGGAGCGCTTCCTTCTCTGAAGACGAACGGCGAGTGACCGTCAAACGCCCCTCTGGAAGTCATATCTATTTCAAAGCAGATAAGGGAAGCAGCAACGCTTCTCCCATTGGCAGCTCCAGAAAGCTTGATTACCATGTTCAATTGCTCAATGGGGATATCACTCCCAACACTGAAGGCACTCCCGCCTACATGGATATGGCCCTTCCTGATGGCATGATCCTGCGCTTCTCTACCTCTACAGGAGAGATTTTTTCCGTCATCACCTCCGCTGGCCACATCATTTCTGCCGAAGAGTATGCCAAAAAGGTTCAAGTCACCTACAACCAGAGCGGTTCGCTCAACAGCGTCTATTCCCAGGCCCAAGGGCTAATGCGAAGCATTCCCGGAAACAACAGCCTCTCCTTGGAGTGGTACGCTCCCGAGAATGTTTCTGCCTCCCATGATGGGGAATTTGTGGTTACCGGAGAACCCTACAAGACGGCCCTCTATGAGACTTCCGTTGAGAACGGCGCTACAGTAACCCGTATCACTAACCAGCGAGCTGGACAGGAACCGCACTTCATCGAGCGTCGCGAGGAAGGCAACAAAGTGAGCATCATCAAGGGAGAGGGAGACGAGCGCATCCTGCGCACGATTGAACGAAATGCACTGCCCGACTCCAAGTGGGAGCGCATTGAAACCATCAAGGGCATCAACGACTCCAAGCCACTACGCAGCACGCGTACAGTCAGAAAATACACCGATGGAGGCTGGCTGACTATCAGCTATACGGAAGGCTACAATACTTCCAAGGAACAAACAACCCTCTATATCTACAACGACCAGTTCCACATTTCCTTGGAAATCAAACCAGATGGAGGCTATACGCGTTATGAATACGACGAAGAGGGACGGGTAGTTCTACAAGCTGCACCGTGGGCTGGAGGAGGCGAAAAAGCTACACGTACCACGTATGCCGAACTGCGCTTCAATGACTTCAGACCGGCGACTCAAATGGAGTTAATCATTGCACCAGACGGAACAGAAACTGTATTGCACACAAAAACTTACGTATATGAAAACGGACCTCAGATCAACCGTACGACAATAACGGAAACCGCTTTGGGTTCAAATCAAGTCCATACAAGCATTTCGGAAACCTATGGAGAGGCCGCTGAATATCCCTATGCCAGGGGAAAGAGGAAGATGAATCAGGGTATTGACGGAATAGAGACCGTCTACAGCTATGAAGCCGCTACCGATCATGACGCTATACACAAGGTGACAGCCACAACTCAGGCCAACGGAAGTATCGTTCCCGGCCACAGCAGCAAGAGTGTGGAGTACATTGCTGAAAACGGTACCACTACCAGAAAGGAACAATATGTCCATACCGGAGATACATGGTCTCTGATTTCTTCCGAAAACTATGAATACGACGCAGAATTCAAATTGATTAGAACCACCAGGGGCAACGGTAGAACCAGCACTACGGAATGGATGTGCTGCGGCCCGCTGAGAGAAACAGATGAAGATGGCATTGTGACAAGTTACAGTTACAATTCGGCCAAGCAATTGGTTGAAACCATCCGCTCAGCTACCGAGAGCACTCCGGAAATAATTACGACTTATACCTATGATGCTGCGGGAAGAGTCCTTTCCACACGACGCGACGTGGGAGCCATGACCACGGAAGAAAGTACGGAATACGATGAATTGGGAAGGGTTATTTCCTCTACGGATATCCTTGGACGTGTAACCAAAACTGAATACAATGATAATCTGCTTACTATCACTGTCACCACTCCCGCAGGAGCTACTTTAGTAACGAAAAAGTATTACGACGGCACGGTTCTCTGGCAAGGCGGGACCGGACAACGGGAAATAGAAACGGACCTTGTGCTGACCGAAGAAGGCATTCTTACTACAACTTTATCCCAAGGTGTTATTCTCTACCGTTCTCTGGCTAACGGATTTAGCCAGAACGTAAAGGAAGAACAACCCAATACAAAAGGAGGGTTTATAGTAACGCGTAACAGCTATAACGACAAAGGGAAGCTTGTATGCATACAAACGGACGGCATGGCTTCCATACTTAAACACTACAATGAGCTTGGCCACTCTGTAAAACAGACCGCTGTTTTGAACGAACTTGATCCTGATGATACCACGAAAAACAGAATATCAGAGAGTTCAGCATACTACTGCATCGGAGAAGACGGTATTTACCAAGTAAAAAAGACAATAAATTATAACGCGTCCGGACGTCCCCTTATCCAATCCAGAAGCCAACTTGTCTCGTCCTTAAATCCAGCGTTAGAAAATAAAACAATCTCTGTTGACGTCTATGGGCAGCAAAGTACGCAATGGGTAGAGTATACCGCTCCAGCCAAACGGACGCAATTTAACCAAATACCCACTTCGGATATCGTAGCTAAGGTCATTGTGGTCGACGGCTTTACTGTTCAAAGGACTGACCACTTCGGACTGACTAATACACAAAGAAGGAGTTATACAGCTGCAGGAGTAACCTTGCAATATACAGATCCACGAAATAATACTACCGTTATTTTAACTGATTTGGCAGAACGGGTGATCACGATTACTGACGCCGCCGGAAATACTACAACCACAGCTTACAGCCCACATTTTAATAATCCTGCTGTTATTACCAATGCAGAAGGGAAAACTATCTGTTCTACCTACGATATCCGGGGCCGTAAAACTGCCGAATACGGAACAGGCATCTACCCTGCATGCTTTGCCTATGACGAAGCTAACCGCATGATACTGATGACTACCTTCCGTACGGATGAGGAAGAAATCATTTCCGATCCTTCCGATCGAACCGATGGAGATACCACAGTGTGGCTTTACGAGGATGCCACCGGGCTGGAGCTCAAAAAAACCTACGCCGACGGCGCCTGTATCTTAAAAACATACGATTTCCTCAACCGTCTGGAAACCCTCACCAAGGCCAGGGGAAGCGTGACAACTCATTCCTACGCACCACTCACAGGGGAACTTGTCTCCGTTACCCATGACGATAAAACTCCGAGCTTGAATTTTATCTACAATCACCTTGGACAAATGATATCCGTTTCCGACGCCTCAGGTATCAGGGAACTCTCTTATGATGCTTATGGCAGACCTAATCAGGATACTTCCTTTGGATACGTGGAAAGTTGCCTTCAAGAAGCTTTTGATGCTTTCGGGCGCCCTTGCGGCTATCAGCTTATGATCGGGAATCGTGTTGCTCAACACTCTTTCCTTGACTATGATGACCAAGGTGGCATTATTGGGATGAATCTGGAAGGTCTGGCTTCTCCCTTCACTTGGGAGTATGATACAGCCAATGGCTTCCTCGCACAACTCTCCTACCCCAACGGCATGGTCCGCAGCAACAGCTATCATTCCACGCTCAATCTTCTGACCGGTATTGGCTATGAGAGTTCCATGAAGGAGGGCACTGTAGCGGCGCATGCCTACAAGTATGACGGATTGATGCGTCCCACTTGGAAGCAGGATTCTTGGGATGCTACTACTCCTGCAACCACAAGATATTTTGGTTACAATGACCGAAGTGAGTTAACCAGTGATCAAATCCTGTCGAGAGGAAGATTTGCCTATCAATACGATAATATCGGCAACCGTAAAACCGCCAGAGAACTGGAAGAAGAGGTGTCCTATGATGCCAACCTTCTCAACCAGTACACCCATATTACGAAAAAAGAAACACCGTTCACTCCCTCCTACGATGCAGACGGTAACCAGATCAGGATCAAAACCTCAACTGGTACTTGGAATGTTTCCTACGATGCAAATGACAGACCAGTTTCCTTCATTAATGAAGATGATAGAACTGTAGTATCCTGTAACTACGACTATCAGGGTAGGCGTTTCGAAAAGAAGCTGATTATTAACGGTATTACTTCAAAACATACTTACTACCTATACCGCGATTACCTCCAGATAGCTGAATTGGACCTGATGCATCCCGAACCCGTGCTGGTGAAAAGCTATCTATGGGATCCCACAGAGCTAGCCGTCACGCGTCTCCTGATGATGACATGCTGGAAGAACAAAGGAATGGAAGTGGAAAAACATCTCTACTTCATGCATGACGCATTGAAAAATGTCACTTCCATCTTCAGTGAAGATGGTGAAAGAAAAGCACGCTATGAATACGCTCCCTTCGGGAGTCTTCTTACGGCGGAAGGGGATATGGCAGAAGACAACAAATACCGCTTCTCCTGTGAATACATGGATGACGAGCTGGGACTGATCTATTATAATTATAGACATTTGAATCCTGCTGATGGCAGATGGATTAGTCGTGACCCCATTGCTGAGCAAGGTGGCCGTCTTTTGTATGGATTTATTGGAAACAGATGGGGCAATGATTATTTGGGTTTTGGAGAAACAGGAACTATATCTGGAAAAGTTATGGCATTTTTCCAATCATGCCTTCCTGGAGACAAATCTTCACAAAAAATAACCATTGATTTAACAGCAGGTACGTTGGATGCCGGATCATGGACCCAATTTTACAGTAAACCTGAGAAGCTTGAGTTTGCAGGATCGTTAAAACTTAATGATATAACCTTCCCATTATCAATGACAATGCAAGCTGGCGAAGATTTCCCTACATTTAGTGCTGGCTTCAACAATTTGGTGCTTTATAAAATTCCCCTCATGACTATTTCCGCATCCGGGGAATGGAAACAGCAGGAGGATGACAAATGCAAGGCATCCCTAAATGCAAAACTAGGAAACTTTATCGACGGTCTCACTATTGAGGGAAATCTCGCAGGCAACTGGGAAAGAGGGTTTATTCAGGAGCAATATATTCCATCATTTACGGTAGGCTACAAAACCAAAATTACTGAGTGGCTGGCGGTGAATGCTTCTTTCAAGATTCCCAATGCAAAAGATGACCCAAAGAAGAATTTGTGTTCACTTGCATTTATAGCATCTGGAGAGACTCAAGATGAAACAGTAAAAATTTCTATCTCATTAAAAGCACAACAGCAGACGGGTCATGGTGTTCCTCCCGGATCAATAGGAATTGAAAGCGAATTTCAAATAAAACCCAGTGAACGTGCCTCTCTATTCTTTAACTTTAATTCAGATCTTCACCCTAAACAGGATATATCAGCTAAACTAGGAATAAAATATTCATTCTAATCATATTTCAAAAAAAAATACATATTCCATACTACTATAAAAATATAGTTAAAATTCATTAAATAATATAACATTTTAGAATTACATAACATGAACTTGTATATCGCTACCCTAATAATTGGAATAGAATGTTCAACATGTCTGATATATGCTGAACAAAAAGAAAATTCCAATATTTCAAAACATTCAGTTAAATTCGAAAAAATCACAAAGGATAATCATATTCAGGAACTGGAAGCAAAAGCAATACAGGGAGATTCCACGGCCCAATGTGCTTTAGCTATCTCCTATGGTAAAGGCGATGGCGTACCCATAAACTACGACAAAGCATTTTATTGGGCGACAAAAGCTGCACAGCAAAATGATCCTCAATCCTATCCTATTCTTTTTACTTGTTATTCCCGTGGACTGGGATGCCGACAGGACACTCAAAAAGCCTTGGAGTGCTTAAAAAAGGGGGCGGAAGCAGGAATTGCCTTTTGCCAAGCCAATCTTGCTGTTTGTCTTTATTACGGGGGCCAAGGCCTCCCGATAGATGCAAAACAGGCGGTGGAACTGGCCTTGAAGGCCTCCCGGCAGGGTGATGTAGAAGCTATAGGTTTGCTGGGGGATGCCTATTTCACAGGAAACGGAGTCGACAAGAACATGGCCAAAGCCCTGGCCTATTTGCAACAAGGAGCATCTTCCGGAAGTTCCAATGCCCAGTACGCCTTGAGCCGTCTTCTCAGATCCGGCAACGAAGGAGTTCCACAAGACGTGCCCCAGGCTTTGCAATGGCTGCAGAAAAGCGCCTCTTCCGGAAATGGGAATGCCCAATATGAATTGGGCATGTTGCTCATGTCCGGCGATGGTGGACTCAAGAAGGATATACCGCAGGGTGTACGGTGGCTGCAAAAAAGCGCGGATCAGGGACATTTCGGAGCGCAAAATAATCTGGGGCTTCTTTACCTCAATGGAGAAGGCGTGGAACGCAATGAACAAACAGCGTTCCAATGGATAAAAGCAAGCGCCATGCAGAACCACCCCCTTGCCCAGTATAATCTCGCGGGCCTTTACATGCAGGGACTGGGCGTAGAAAAAAATTACAAGGAAGCGGCCAAATGGTACCAGTCAAGTGCGCAGCAAGGACAACAAGAAGCTTTGTTCCTTTTGGGACAGCTATACCTGACGGGGGGGCCAGGACTTGAAAAAGACTGGAAATCAGCCCTTAAATGGTTGAATTTAAGCGCAGAAAAAGGAGATAAAAATGCATTTCCCCTTTTGGGGCAATTATATCTTGCGGGGGGTCCGGGCATGGAAAAAGATGAAAAGAAATCCCTTAAATGGTTCCTCCTCAGTGCTGAACAGAAAAATCCGGATTCCATGTGCATTCTGGGAGAATTGTACATGAATGGAACGCCGGGATTGGAAAAGGACTGGAAGGAGGCGGAAAAATGGTTTCAACTCAGCGCCAGGCATGGAAATAAAAAAGCAATTCCCTTTTTGCGGTACCTCTATATGACGGGAGGGCCTGGACTCGAAAAAAATTATGGAGAAGCGGCCAAATGGATACAACCGCTGGCAGACGAAGGAGACCGGGAATCCCTTGATCTTTTGGGACAATTGTACATGTTTGGCGGCCCCGGACTTGAGAAGGATTACGGGAAAGCAGCCAAATACCTGACTATCAGGGCTGAACAGGGTGATACATCCAACTTGCTCAATTTAGGCAATTTATATGCCATGGGAGGAAACAACCTCCAACAGGATTTTGAAAAAGCCCGGGAATGGTGGATCAAAAGCGCTTTGCTGAATGAGGCTGATGCTCAAAAAAATTTGGGCGCACTGTATTTTAATGGAAATTCCGTCCAAAAAGATTATCGGGAGGCGGCCAAATGGCTGCTCCAGGCAGCCCGGCAGGGAGACGCGGACGCTCAATACTCTTTGGGATTGATCTATGATCAAGGAGGCCATGGAATCGAACCGGACCGGAAGGAAGCGTTGACATGGTACCGTAAGGCTGCCGAACAGGGCCATGAAGAGGCCAAACAGAAACTCAACAAGGCAGATAGCGGGACAACCGCAAAGTAGAAAGAAGAGTCTTCTTCCTGCCTGAAAAATCAGGTGTCAAAAT
This sequence comes from Akkermansia sp. KLE1798, assembly GCF_001580195.1. NCBI lineage: Bacteria > Pseudomonadati > Verrucomicrobiota > Verrucomicrobiia > Verrucomicrobiales > Akkermansiaceae > Akkermansia > Akkermansia sp. KLE1798. Next base: position 82,915 of record NZ_KQ971100.1, on the reverse strand, counting down.
CGTCCCCATCTTCATGGATTTCCTTCATTGCCGCGTTGATGAGGTGCCGGGTTTTCACGCCGGGCAGCACGTTCAGGTCCATACGGTTCATGACATAGCCGAAGGACAGGCCATATTCCGGGTCGGCATAGGCATGGGAGCCGCCCGCCCCCGCATGGCCGAAGCCGCCGAAACCAAATAAATGGCGCAGCTTGCGGCCCGTGGAAGGGTCCACGGGGTCGTGCATGAATCCGCAGGAAAAGGCGGTAGGCGTTTTCAGGGTCAGGTCCGGCCCATCAACCACCACGTCTTTCATCCAGCCGAGCACGGTTTCCGGAAATACCTTCAGTTCATCCAGACCCAGGCAGGCTTGGTAAAATTGAGCCATGCCGCGGGCGGAAGCCACGCCGCCGAAAGCGGGCATTCCGGACGTCCACGCTGCGGGAGTGTTCATCTGGCGCACACTGTTCAGCCCCGTCAGGGTATTGAACGCACGGTGCACGGGCGTCCCTTTCTTCATGTATTCCAGATAGAACGGGGTTCCCATGTTGGACATGTCCATTTTTCCGGGGTAAAGGACAGCCATCCGGCTGAATTCCGATTCCGGCAGCCTGATGAAGAAGTCCAGATTCAAGGGGAGGCGGATGTATTCATCCCAATATGCCCAAAGACGCTCCCCGGTCAGGCGGATCATGAGCTCGTCCAGCATGACGCCGTAGGTATGCGGATGGTAGCCGTGCTCCGGAGGCTGCCACGCGGGAGCGGTTTCCTCCAGGGCACGCACGCAGTCTTCGTGGTCGAATACATCAGCTTGGCGGGAGAAAGCGGCCAAACCGCACTGGTGGGACATCATTTGGGCAATCGTAGCATACGGTAGCGGGAATTCCGGCCACAGTTCCCCCATGCTCATCTCCGGGGAGGCTCCCTGCTGGTGCAGAGCCAGCAGCAGAACGGCGGAAGCGGGTCCCTTCGTAGCGGAGTAAACGGGCGCCAGTGAATGTTCCGTCCACGGACGCGTTTCATCCGCCACGGCAAACCCGGAGTGTAGGGAAACAATTTCCCGCCCCTCCTTCCAGATGGAAACGGATGCCCCCAATTCCCCGTAATCACGGAAGTTTTTTTCAAATGCTTCAATTATGTGCCGCGCGCCTTTCATTCCTCTCAACCGGGCAGGAACAGCTTCCCCGCCTTGGCGGAAAAGTTTACTCCCCACTGCCCGGGAAGGCAAGTCCGGCACGATTCATATCCCATCCACGTCTTCACACCTTCCGCAGGATGATGCAGGAAAAATTCTTCCGCCGGAATGCCTGCCGAAAGGAAAGAGACCTTATTTCCTCCTCTTCCCGGGAGGGAACAGGGCACAATGCCGTTTTCACCGTCAGCTTTAGGAAACATCGCTTTTTGTGCGCAGCCAGGTATTCCCGCGTTCCCGTTTCATCCGGTCCTCCTTCAATTTATTCAGGGAGAATTTGATGCGGAACAGCTTCATGACGAATACGCACGAACACGGGATCAGAAGAAGGCCCACCTGCGTGCCCCCATGCCGATGGCGACCACCGTACCAATGGCGTTGCGCGCCAGCGCTCCGGAGCCGGAGGAGAGCATCAGCGGAATGCAACCCAGAATGAAGGCCAGGGAGGTCATCAGAATAGGCCGCAGACGCAGGCGGGCGGCCTTCCATCAAGCCTTTGTCGCACTGCATTTCCAGATTGGCAAATTCCACGATCAGGATGGCATTTTGGCCGCCCACCCCGCCAGCATCACCAGGACAATCTGCGCACAGAGTGCCAGTTCCAGACTCACCCGGGAGATGGTGTCCGGCGTGAACTCCGGCACAGGAAACCGGCAGAAGGTGGGGATGAGAACGACGGGAACGGCAATCGGTGGAATAAGCGTGGCGCGCTGGTTTTACAGGAAGATATACACAAGGAAGCACCACAAGGGCGACGGCTTCAATGCATGTGTGACTAGTCCTCTGCCCGGCATTCCATGAAAGAACACGGAGTCAGGGATTACGGAAAGCGTCCGATGCCATAAGAAGGCGGGACGGAAAACAGAACCCCGTTCCGGAAGGAAAAATCTCCGGAAAGAGCGGCGACTTATATCGGAACGGCCTACCTTTTTTAAAAAGGAAGCGGAGAGTTTTTGCCAACTATTAACTTTTAATTATTAACTGTTAACCACTAATTAGCACTTCCAACTCAGCGCAAGTACGTACAGCCGAACGCCTTCCACCCTGAATTTGACTTCCCAGCCGGAGAAGGAAAGGCCGTATACCCGTTCCGGGTCGTCCTGGTACTGCGGCCGCGGGTCAAGGGAGAGCGTATCCTCCAGCACCGCCAGTTCCTCCGGGGGAACGGAGGCGGCCAGCTCCGGCGGAATTTCCACTTTCAGCCGCTGAAAGGGGGAGGACGTGAATCCTCCGGAAGCCTCCGGGATGCAGTCCGCCTGCGGCACGTAGGGCTTGATGTCCAGAATGGGCGTGCCATTCACCAAGTCCACACCGGAGAGGTGCAGCACGGGACCGTCCCGGGGGTGCATTTCCACCCTGTCCAGCCTGACGGCGGACAGTCCTATGGGATTGGGACGGTACGGGGCGCGCGTAGCGAAGACCCCCATGCGGACATTACCACCCAGGCGGGGAGGCCGAACCGTCGGACTCCAGCCTTCCCTCAGGTTTTCACTGAATATCCAGAGCAGCCACAAATGGGAGAATCCGTCCAGTCCCCGCACGGATTCAGGGTTCCGGAATTGCGGCTCAAACACCAGCCGTGCGCGGGCACCGGGCACCAGCCCGCTCTGGCGCGGAACGCCGAATTTTTCCGGATAACAGGTGCTGACGCTGGCGATTGGCTGCAAGGGCAGTTAATAGTTAACAGTTAATAATTAAAAGTTAATAGTTGGTGAAAATTCTTCGCTTCCTCTTTAAAAGAGGTAGGCTTGCTCTCCAAAGATTACGGCGTCCACCTTTCCCTGGAGCGTTTTGCCCAGGAAGGGGGTGTTGCGGGCGCGGCTGCGCAGCGTTTCGTCCGTGACGGGAGTCTCGCCTTCCGGATCAAATACCACCAGATTTGCCGGGGCGCCTTCCTCCAGGGAAACGGGGGAAAGGCCCATGAGCCTGCGGGGGGTATCGCTGCAAGCGCGGACAACCGTTTCCCAGGACATCCTGCCGGTCTGCACTAGATACTGGTAGATGGCGGGCAGGAAGGTATCCAGGGCAATCATGCCCTGCGGAGCTACCACGAAGTCCTGGAGCTTGGAGAACGGGGTGCAGGGCGTGTGGTCGGAGACGATGCAGTCGATGGTGCCGTCATTCACGGCTTCAATCAGGGCGTCCACGTCCTTCCGGTCGCGCAGGGGCGGCAGGGTCTTATAGTTGGTGTCGTAACAGCCCACGTCCTCATGCGTGAATAGGAGATGATGCAGGGCCACTTCCGCGCTCAATCCGGTCGTTTCCGGCTTGCAGCGGCGCAGGATGTCCGCGCTTCCGGCAGTGGAGACGGTCTGCACATGCAGGGAGTTGCCCGTGTCCACGGAGAGGCGGATGATCGTTTCCAGACCGATTTCCTCCGCGCAGGACGGGGAGCCCGCCAGCCCCAGGCGGTAGGAGGTGGAGCCGGGATGCATGGCGGCCCTGGCCGTCAGGGCCGGGACATCCCCGCGCAGGGCAAAGGTGAGGTTCAGGTTGCTGGCGTACTGCATGGCGCGGTACAGCAGCAGCATGTTGTCCGGGGCACGGTCTCCGTCCGTGATGAAACGCACGCCCTTCGCCCGCAGGGAGTCGTAGGAGGCCTGTTCTTCGCCCCCGTCCCCCTTGGTCAGGCAGCCGGAGGGAATGACGTCCACCAAAGCGTCCGTGCGGCAGATTTCCATGAAGGTGGTGATCTGCGCGGCATTGTCCATCACGGGGGCGGTATCCGGCATGGCCATCAGTCCGGTCACGCCGCCGTGGAGGGCCGCCGCCGTTGCCGTGGCAATGCGTTCCTTGTCTTCCCGTCCGGGCTGGCACAGGTGGGCGTGAATGTCAAACAGGCCGGGAAGAAGCAATTTGCCGGAAGCGTCAATGACCGTTTCAGCGGAGTCTGCGGGAAGAGTTCCGGCAGGAGCCTTCCCGGCAATCACCCCGCCGGAAACCAGAATATCCGCCGGGCATGAGCCGGACGCCATCCGGGCATTGCGAATAAGTACGGAAGTTTTCATGAAGGATCAATGCTGGGTTTGGGGAGTGAGATGGTACAGGATGGACATGCGGCAGGCGATTCCGTTTTCCACCTGGCGGTTGATCAGGCAGCGCTCATAGTCCATCGCCAGGTCGCAGATTTCCACACCGCGGTTGACCGGGCCGGGGTGCATGATGTACAGGCCTTCATCAGAGATGCGTTTCAGCCGCTCCTCCGTAACGCCGTATATTTTGTTGTACTCGCGCGCGCTGGGGAAGAAGGGGGCGTCCTGCCGTTCCTTCTGGACCCGGAGCAGGTAGATGACGTCCGGTTTCCAGGCAAAGGCCTCGTTGAAATCGGAAAAGCGGGGAATGCCGGAATATTCCGTGCGCGGCACCAGGGAGCCCGGTCCCAGGTAGGCCACTTCCATGCCCAGCCTTTTCATCAGGATGGAGGTGGAGCGCGCCACGCGGGAATGCAGGATGTCCCCCACGATCAGCACCCGCCTGCCCCGGACGTCCGGAAACATTTCCCGAATGGTGAAGGAGTCCAGCAAGGCCTGGGAGGGGTGCGCATGCGCCCCGTCCCCGGCATTGACCACGCTGGCGTTCGTATGGCGGGCGATCACGTTCGGAAGGCCGCTGTTGTAGTGCCGCACGATGACGTAATCCACTTTCATGGCCTGGAGCGTGGCGATCGTGTCCTGGACGGATTCCCCTTTCACCACGGAGGAGGTGGATACGGTGAAGTTGGTCACGTCCGCAGACAGGCGTTCCGCCGCCACCTCAAAGGAAGAGCGGGTGCGGGTGCTAGGTTCATAAAAAAGCGTCAAAACGGACTTCCCTTTCAGGGCAGGCACCTTTTTGACGCTTTTGGTGAAGAGCTCTTTCATCGGTCCGGCCGAATCCAGCAGCGTATGGATTTCCTCGTCGGTCAACGAGGAGATGTTGAGTAGGTCCTTGCGGGGATTCATGAAAGTCAGGGAATGGGTTGAAACTGTCTATTTGCCGGAGATGACCACCCGGTCCACGCCGTCGGCCTCCTTCATGCTGACGACGACCTTGGCTCCGGCGTGGTCCAGCACCTGGCCCGTGTAATCCGGCTGGATGGGGACTTCCCGGCCGCCGCGGTCAATCAGGCAGGCCAGTTCAATGCGTGCCGGGCGCCCGTAGTCGAACAGGGCGTTCAGAGCCGCGCGGATGGTGCGGCCCGTGTACAGCACGTCGTCCACCAGTACCACCCTCATGTCGTCCGTGGAAAAGGGCAGATTGGAGGAGCGCAGGGAGGGGCGGGCCTCCAGCTTGAAGATGTCGTCCCGGTACAGGGAAATGTCAATGGCGCCGTACTGGGCGTCCACGCCGAGTTCCTTGACCTTGTCCACCAGCCGCCGGGCGATGATGTCCCCCTGGCTGAGGAGGCCGACAATGGCGAGCGGTTCCCCGGCGCAGCGGGCCACGATGCCGTGGGCCATCCGCTCCAGCGCGCGGGAAATTTCCTGCTCGTCCAACACGATTTCCTGTGACGGAGGAGAAGTCATCAGCCGGAATGGGAAAGAGTGGATACTTACAGCCCCGCCAGTTTCAGAATGCGGTGAGCGGCCATGGCGGCGTTCACGGGAGTCTTTTTGTGCAGGCCTACCGTCGTGCAGGGCACGCCGCCCGGGCACTGGGCAATCGCCAGCAGGGCGTCAATACCGTTCAGGGGGCCTCCGGGAACCGGTACGCCGATGACCGGCAGGGAGCAGCTCATGACGACCACTCCGGGAAGGGCGGCGGACAGGCCGGCCACGGCCAGGATGACGGCCTTTTCCCCGCTGGCTTCCAGGTCCTCCAGGAATTTGATGAGCTGCGGAAGGTCGCGGTGGGCGGACAAAACCGTTTCTTCATAAGGGACTCCTTCCTGTGCGAAATATTCGCGGGCGGGTTCCATAAAGGGCTTATCATTCGGGCTGCCGTAGATGACGATTACTTTCATGGCTGTGCGTGCGGTTGTGAAACTTTCGGATTATGGCCCCAAGCCCCCTGCCCTGGCAAGACTTAACCTGAAAAAAACGGCTCCGCGGATGGAGATTCCATTCCGGCAGGGGATCATGATAGATCACGGGAATCAGGAGAAAGGATCGTCCTGCTCCTCATCTTCATCTCCATATAATCCGAAAACATACCACAGCAGCGTATTATAACCGTTTTCCCCGTCATCCTCCCAGGGGTCCTCTTCGCCGAATCCATGTTCCCTCTCCCAATTCCCGGACCATTCCATCATTTCTTCAACGGAAGGCAGCGGAGGATTCCCGGTTTCAAGGCGCCACCGGAGACCGGCCGCACGCCTGCTCCAGTCCTTTTTGTCAGGATTACCAATGTTCCGCGGATTCAAGGTGAGGAGCACAAAGTTCAACAAGGCGGGGGAAGACGCAAACCGCTGAAGATTGTATTTATCCATGTACGCCCTCATCTGAAATTCCAGCTTTTTCAGATCGTCCGCGGGCAGTTTCTTCAGAGGAACCTTTTCCCTGATGCTTGTAAACAGAATATCCTTCCATATCTCCTTAAAATCCTCCGGACACCTGTCTAGGGCTTTGACCGGAAAAGAAGCCATTTCACGCCTCATGACCTCAACGTCATGCCCAGCATCTTTCCGGCTCCATTTGAGAACCATGTGCTCCAGCATCAGTGCGATCATGAACCGCTGTATGGATTCCCGCTCCTGCATTTGCCGCCGATCCAGATTGTCCGGAACATCCGGATTCGTCTTCTCCGCAACCCCTACATCCCGTCCCTGGACAGGACTGACAACGCAGCACCATGCCCATCCTGCCGCAAGAAACCATTTTACCAGCTTCATGGCTTATTTGACCTGACAAATATAAGGACAGATGTCCGCTTTTTACTCTTCCTCATCTTTCCACTCGTCTTCTTGATTCAACAATCCAGAAGAAACAGCCAATTTCCCGGAATAAATATCCTCTTTCAACTGATTCAGACGTTTTAGGTACTCTTCCGGCGATTCTCCCTCCTTTTTTACCGCACCATTGGCCTCCAGCCATCTGTCTGCGGCTTGATCCAAAACCTGGCAACCATATTTTTCCTCAACCCTTTTCATGGAGTCTTGCAGCTGCTGCACCATGTCCCTGCCTTCTTCCGTTTCCTCCCATGCGTTGTCATCCTTCAACCACATTTTAAGTACTTTCCTGCTCTGCAACCATGCTTCACGAAAGTCCTGCGGACAGCCGTCCAACGTTTTCTCAGGCCACAGTTCCATCATCGTCTGCAATAGGAGGCGCTCATCCAAGGCCTTCTGCTGCATGTCCAGTTTTATTCCCGCAATCTCCAGGCATAGTTTCCCTATGATCGCCTGCCTGGCTATAGCCAGGCGATCTTTCTCAAATTCCGGCGTTTTCCGGTACTCATCCACATCAGGCATATCCGGCGCCGCGATGTCCTGGCCATATCCTGTATCAAAACTGCAACAGCACGACAACACCGCCACGGGAATCCATTTCCATAAATTCATCACTGTTTTTATTCTAACATCCATCAAGAGAAATGCCAATCCGGCATTGCCATCATTTTCCGCCGCCAATCCAATTCCCGGACCGTCACTATGTCCCCGCATTTTCTTTTTCCCCGCATGCTTCACGCCTTTCAAGCATCAGCCGTTTCCCGGGCAATCACTGTCCGGCGACCGGAATCATGCACTCCGGTCCCGGCTTTTCTCCCGGCAAACCTTCTGGAATAACCCATTTCCCGGATTCAAGATCACTTTTTAATTGGTAGAGACGTTTCAGATATTCCTGAGGGCTTTCTCCTTCCCGGCGAGTTTCCTGACCGTCCAGCCAATCAATCAAAGGACGCATTAAAGGTTCCAGGTCATACTGGTCACTAAACCGTTTCCTGGCCTCTTCCAGCCTGGAGAACATTTCCTTGCCTTCCGGAGTTCCCTCCCATGAAATATTATCATTCAGATTTTTTTCTATACCTTCAAGAACCTCCACATAAGATTGCCGAAAATCTGCGGGACATTGTGCCAGAATCGATTGAGGAATCAGGTCACACATTTTCCTGTACTTGATTTTCCCATCAGGCAGCCGCGGATGTTCCTTCAATTCCAGTGAAACGATCCCACAGCACAATTCAAGCAGCACATGATACCTCACGATGGCCATGCGCGATTTCCGGAACCCCTCCATCTCCCCATCCACATTGGCCATATCCGGTTCCATGATATCCCTGTTTCCCGCCGAACCCAACGGGCAGGAGGCAGCCGTCCCTGCCAGCAAAACAAGTTTCAGAACATTCATGACCAATATCTTGTTTCAAACATACCTTTAAAAATCAATAAAGAATCACTCTCATTCCAAATTTTTCCCTTTCCTGTTCCGTTATTTCCGGGAATGTGAACGTTTCCTGCTCCACTTGTCTTTTCAAAGCCTTGAAGCGCTCCAGCAATTTCGCCTTGTCCTTCCTGAAAGGATCTATCTCCCGGCGGAGGAATATGATGGGGTCAGCCAGGGCTTCCTTCACCCTGTACCTGGACTTGACAGGCTGCATGATGGCACGGCATTTGCCCTGGTACCGGGAATATTCCCTGTGAAATTGCGGCTCCTCCATTTCCACTCCTTCAAATTGCCGCACAAAGTCACGGCCAGCTTCCATGCAGGCCTGAAATGCCTGCCGGTAATCGTCGGGACACGCTTCCAAAACCTTGCCGGAAACAGAGGCAAGCTTGAACTTCAGCAGACCAAACAATCTAGCTCCCGCTCCGGTTTTTTCGGTTTCCAGGAAAAAAATCTCCTGCATGAGCCGGTCCAGTATTTCCATCCTGGAAATGGCCAGAATCATTTTCCTCCTTTCCTCATCGGACAGGCCGTCCAGGTCAACATTCGGTTCACCGGAGACAACGACATCCTGGGCAACAGAGGCAGGCAGCCCCGGCAAGCCGAGGCTGCACCACAACAATAAACGCAACATGAACTCCGGGTTTCCAGACATGCCCTCACCTGGTTTTATTTATTTCCGTCCCCTTCCGTTTCCACAGGTATGACCATTTCGCCGGACTCTATTTTTTCCTTCAAATCCTTATAATATTCCAACATTTCCTTTTTATCGGGCTGTTCTTCTCCATTGAAGGGAACCAGCAACCGGAGAATAAATGCATTCAGGGTCTCGTTCACCATGTATTTTCCCATCAACAGCTTCATGTTTTCCGTCATCATATACCGCAATTCATCAGAAACGGCTCCCGATTCCACGAGTTCCTTCTCACAGGCATCCTTCCATTTTTCCATCGCCAGCCGGAAGTCTTCCGGACATTCGGCAAGCGCCTTGCCTGGAATGGCGTTCAGCTCATGCTTCAGCCTGGTTTGCAAATCCACGGCATTGTCATCCTCCACCTCGGCCATCTGAATGTTTCTCTCCAGAAACATGAGCATAAAAAACCTGCATATGGCAGCCCGGTCCCTTTCCATATGCCTGCCCGCCTCCGTTTCCACATCCACATTCGGCATCTCCGGAGATGCCACGTCCTGAGCTACGGAAAGAGGAAAAACCGGCAATCCGGTGAAATGCCATAACAAACACGATGTCACAGCCCATTTTCCACGCATGTAATTCATTAAATTTTTAATTTCAAATCCCATCTTCTGCTTCGACTGGCGCCATAACGCTCCGTCCCTCTTCTATTCCCCTTTTCAACTCTCTGAAATAGTCCAGCATCTCTTTTTTGTCCCCGCCGCATGGAGTCAACAGCCAAAGAACGGATGAATAGTCCCTGGCCTCCTTTTCCGTGATCAGCCATTGAAAGGAGGACTGAACGGCTTCCTTCAGCAGGTACTTGCCCAACAAGAGCCTCATTTCCTGTTCATTGTGGCAGTATAATTCGTCAGATACTTCCCCCGTTTCCCAGAGTTCCCTTTCACAATCCGCCTTCCACTTCCGGGCTGCCCGCCTGAAATCCTCCGGGCTTTCGGCAAGAACCTTCTCGGGAAAGGCTGCCAATACATGTTTTAACTGCATTGACGCATCCGCGGCTTTTCCATCCTCCAATTCCGCAAAAAATATTTTTTGCTCCAGACACAGCAGAAAACAAAAATTCCAAATGCTCCCTTCCTCTTTTCTTGAGTTTCCAAGTTCCTCCGTACGCATATCCACATTCGGTATTTTCGAAAAAGCAATATCCTGGGACATGCAAGGCGGCGCAACCAGCAACGCGGGAAAAAGCCACCACCGGAACATTTTCATAAGGCTACAATACACGCCTCCCTGCCCGCGGGCAACAGGATTCCTCCCCCTCCTTCCGGTTTGCCTGAAGGCACCTCCCCCCTGCGCCGCGTTTTAACAGGAAGACGCACCGATTCTGATGCTGTTTCCCGATTTGGGGCCCATGTTCATTCCTCCACTTTTTCCGGCATCACAATTTTCCCGGATTCCACCCCGGCTTTCAAGTGCCGGAATGCCTGGATGACGGATTCCAGCTTTCCGTCACTTTCGGAGCCTATCTGCCTCCCCATCCAGTTCATGATCTGCTGGTCCAGGTCTTCCATGCCGTATGCGGCCAGAAAAGCTACTATTTCAGGTTCTTCCGGATCAAATGGTTCCGGCTTCATCTGCTTTTTGCCCGCCAGCATGTCCTTCACTCCCTGTATTTTGTCGTTCATCAGCTTCTGGAGTTTTTCAGGGCACAATTTCAGTTCCTTTTCCGGGAAAACCTTCAGCATGAGGGGATAGATGTCCTCTTCCTTCCCGATGCGCCCCTGATTTTCCATCACGGGAATAATGGCGGACAGATAGAAGAGCACGAAGAATTTGCGTATGGCCGCCCGTTCACCCTCCATTTTTCTTCCTTCCTGCGTTTCCAGATCCACGTTAGGCATCGCCAGAGCCGCCACATCCTGAGACATGCAGGGCAACGACGCCAGCATACAGCACAATAACAGGGGAGTTGGAAATGTCTTCATGATTCATACTTGGACACCGTAACGATCCAATCGTTCGGAAACCTGCCACCTTACCTTTTTCTTTTTTATTTTACGTTTCTAAAGATCCGTCTCCGGGATTTTTTTAAAAAGAACCATCTTCCGGCAAGCTGCCTTCGAAGAGGTTTTTCTCCATGGCATCCCGTATTTCCGGAAAGACCGAATGCCGTCCGCAGGCCGTTGCGGAAAAGCAGATACGGAACACGCCGCAGAAGATGTTTCTTACAGGAGAATTAGAATAGAAAACATGCTTTTTCCGCATCCCCCGGCCATACTTTCCTCAGGAATAATTCAGTCCTGCATCTGCTCTGCCAAGGCTTCCGCACAACGGCGGCCATCCAGAGCGGCGGAGACGATGCCTCCGGCATAGCCGGCGCCTTCCCCGCACGGATACAGCCCTTCCAGTCCGGGATGTTCCAGCGTACGTTCATCCCGGGGGATGCGCACGGGAGAACTGGTGCGGGTTTCACAGCCTATCAATTGAGCGGATTCTCCGGCAAATCCGCGCCATTTATGATCAAACATCCTCAGCCCTTCCCTCATGCGCCAGACGATTTCCGCCGGGAGCAGTTCATGAAGGGGATGAGGTACAATGCCCGGGTGGTAGCTGGTTGGAAGAAGGGAGGAGGACACGCGCCCTTTCAGAAAATCAGGCACTTTCTGGGCGGGAGCCTTCTGCATGCCTCCTCCGGCGCGGCAGGAAGCCGTCTCCAGGGCTTTCTGGTAGGCCACGCCCGCCAGCACGCCGTGCTCCCTGCGGAAGGATTCCGTATCTTCCGGATGCACGCTGACGACAAATCCGGAGTTGGCAAAGGGAGAATCCCGCCGGGCCAGGGACATGCCGTTGACCACCACTTCATCATTTTCCGTGGCAGCCGGAACGATGAATCCTCCGGGGCACATGCAGAAGGAGTGGACTCCCCGGTCCCGAATGGTGGCGGTGACGGAGTAGCGCGCCGCCGGGAGCTGGTCCGGCCGCTTTTGGCCCGGGTTCAAATGGTACTGCCTGGCATCCACAAGCGTCTGCGGATGCTCAATGCGTACGCCGACGGCAAAGGGTTTCTGCTCCAGGACAAGCCCGTCCGCCAGAAGCATGCGGTACACGTCGCGGGCACTGTGCCCGGTAGCCAGCAGAACGGCGTTTGCCTCAAATTCCCGGCCGTCCGCACAAGCGACTCCGCGCACGCGGCGGCCGTCCGCGGAACGGAGCAAATGCTCCACCCTGGCGTTGAAGTGGATTTCCCCGCCCGCCTTGAGAATGGATTCCCGGATGGCCTTGACGACATTGGGCAGCAGGTTGGAGCCTATGTGGGGATGGGCGTCCGTCAGGATTTCCCGCGGGGCGCCATGAGCCACAAAGGTCTCATAAACATCCCGCACGGGGCCACGCTTGGTGGCGCGGGTAAACAGCTTGCCGTCGGAGAACGTGCCCGCGCCCCCTTCTCCGAAGCAGTAGTTGGAGTCCTCAATCACCCGGCCCTGCCTCATGATGGGCGCCAGGTCAAACCGGCGGGAGGAGACATCCTTCCCCCGCTCCAGCACCACGGGTTTGACGCCCAGTTCCAGACAGCGCAGGGCGGCAAACATTCCGGCGGGCCCAAATCCCACGATCAGAGCCGCCGGAGCGCCGGACCTGACGGGAGGATAATCCCGGGAAGGCACATGTTCAGGCGGCAGCGGCCCGTCCACCCCTGCCAGCAGTCGGAGCTGGAACAAAATTTTCTTCTGCCGGGAGTCAATGGATTCCTTAACCAGGCGGAGTTCCCGGATGCGCGAAGGAGAAATGCCGAGCCTGGCAGCCGCAGCGGCGCGGCGCGCCTTTTCATCCCTCGCCTTTTCCATCGGCAGGATCACATCCACCATGACACCGCCTTCCCCGCTCATGGAACCTCCTTCCGCGGTTTGGGCTGCTGCTGCGTGATACAGTGGATAGCGCCTCCTTCCAAAACCAGCTTGCGGGCATCCAGGCCCACCACCTGTTTTCCGCTGAAGCATTCCCGCAGGATGCCCAGCGCACGGTCGTCATTCCGGGGCTGGTTGAATACGGGCACCACTACGGCATCATTGACGATGAGGAAATTGGCATAACTGGCAGGCAGCTGTTCCAGCCGCCAATCCTCCGCCCTGAGCGGATCCGGCATGGGGAGGGGAACGATTTCCACCCGGCTGCCGTCCAAGCATCTCAGGTCCTGCAAACGTTCGTTATTTTCCGCCAGAGCGCGGTAATGGGGGGAGGACGAGTCCGGCTCCACGATGGATACCGCCGCATCCCGTGCGACGAAACGCACCATGTCGTCAATATGGCCGTCCGTATCGTCCCCTTCAATGCCGGAGCCCAGCCAGAATACCGTGTGCACACCCAGCATGCGCCGCAGTTCCGCCTCAATCTCCGCGCGGTTCCAGTCTGGATTGCGGTTGGGATTCAACAGGACGGCTTCCGTGGTGACCAGCAGGCCATCTCCATTCCCTTCAATGGCCCCCCCTTCCAAGATCATTCGGGAACTGCGCACGGGCAGCCCCAGGGAAGAGCCGATCAGGGAGGGAATGCCGTTGTCCAAATCCCAGGGAGCGAATTTGCCGCCCCACGCATTGAACTGCCAGTCGGCCAGCATCAGGGAACCGTCGCTCACATCCTGCACAAAGACGGGACCGTGGTCGCGGCACCAAACGTCGTTGGCAGGGTGGTTGAAGAGGCGGAAATGCTCCTCTTCCACTCCGGCCTCCTGCAAGACCTGCCTGATGACCGGATGCAGGGCCTCCGCCGCATTCACGCGCACCTGGGCGTGCGGAGCAATGGAGGCGGCCACAAGTCCGTATATCCGCTGCAATTCGTCCAGTCCGCCCTGCCAGAGGTCCCGGCGGTGGGGCCAGGACAGCCAGACGGCCTCCTGCGGCTCCCATTCGGCGGGCCAGCGTACATCCGGTTCCTTGGTCACGGCGTTTGTCATGTCAGTTGGACTGTTCCTGAAATTCGTAAGGTTCTTCAAACGCCCTGCGGAAACTCATGAATCCCTTGAAGTCGTCCAGAGAATCTTCCGGCTGTTTGGAAAAGACATCCTCTTCAATCAATAAAAAGACCATTTCCCCCACATGGCCGCCGTTCCGTATTCCCCATTCCTTAAGCACGGTAGAAGCCATGGGGCCGAACTGGCTCAGGGCATAGTCCCGGAATCCCTCCAGCAGTTCCTGCCCGCTGACGTGGCGCTGCGCGCCGTTTTCCTGCTCTTCTATACGCTGCATGGTGAAGTCCAGGGCTTCCTTCAGAAAGAAATACGCCCTTTCCGCAAAACGCGGGTCTTTCTGCACAATGCGGCTCACGGCCTCTTCAAAGGTGGGAATGGTCATAACGGCTCCGCTCCACCCTATACGGCTACCATGGAAAATCAAGATTTTTGCCGAGGGAACCGTCCTTGCAGCTCTATGGGGAGTCCCGGAGAATTCCGACAAAAATCAGCGTGAAAGAGAGGCTCATGAATCCTTCCTCCCGCAGCCGTCAAAGACAGCTTTCAACAAAAGAAGAAAAGAAGGCGGTGGAAAGCGACAACCAACTCCATGACACGCAGCAAAGAAAAACAGCAGATAGCAATAACCAGGACATCATATTCCCGGTTTCTTAAAACGGTTCCATTTGACGATCCTTATGGAGGATACCGCCAAAAAGCACCATGAAGCAGGAAGGAAACCTTGCCAGCCACCGAACAGTCTGCTAATAGTGAATAGCTTTATGTTCCGTTTTTCCATAGTACTGCTGGCTACGGCGCTGTGCGCATCCTGCGTATCGCACCGTCCCATTCAGGACAGCAGTTCGCCGCCCATCGACGCAGCCAACCCGCTGGACGGCACCCCCGTAGCCCTTGCCTGGAGTTCCTCAACCCAGTTGATGATGGGGGTGGATACGGGAGCGGTCCAGACTTCCCTTCTTTTTTCACCGGCGGTGGAATCCATCGGTGCGCGCCTGCGCGGCCGTGGAGCCATGCGGACGGCCAATGTCCCCATTTCCCTGAAGCAGGACGGAGAGCCCATGTCCAGAAAACAGGACGTGGTGATGGTGGACCAGGCTCCCTACGACGGACTGCTGGGATGGGAATGCATCAGGAAGTATGTCTGGAACATCAATTACCCCAAACGGTCCCACCGCTTTTTCAATAAACTGCCTTCCAGAATACGGTCCTGGCACAAGCTGGCCCTGGTTCCGGGGTCCGATTATCCGCAAATCGCAGACAAGCACGGACGCCGCATCATCCTGGATACGGGAGCACCCCACGCCGTCTATATTTCCAAGAAACGCTGGAACGCCATCAAGCTGGCCTATCCTGATGCTTTCGTGAGCGTTTATTCCGGCTACAGTCCGGCGGCAGGCGGCTTTTACGCCCACGAGTGCATGCATGTGAGTTCCTTCCAGCTTGGCCCGCTGGAGTTGAAGAATATCCTTTTATGCGAGAGTTTTGCCAATCCGGAAGTAATGGGCATCCCGGACGATATTGACATCATCCTGGGCTATGGAGCCCTGATTTCCCGCCAGTTCTGGCTGGACGGGCCGGGATGCGCCCTCTATTTCAGCTCCACCAGCCACCCCATGCCGGGACCTTCTTCCTTTAACCTGATGGGGGGAACTTTTATCCAGGACCGCAACGGGAACGGTCCCATGAAGGCTTTTGTGGCCGAATGGTCTCCGGCCTGGAACGCAGGCCTGAGAACGGGCGACGTTCTGGTTTCCATCAATGGCCGAAAGAATCCCTACCCCGACCTCGTAGAGTACGTCACGACCCAGCGCGGGGCGCAGGCCACCGTCATCGTACAGCGCAGGAACAAGCTGGTGCGTATTCACTGGGAAGTACCGGCCGCTCCACCCGCCGGGGATTATCATCCCACTCCCCAGGCGATTACCGAGCAGGAATTCGAGTCCCACGTCAAACAGCAGGAAGAAAAAGAACAAGACCAATCCAGGCAGCCGGACCCCCAGCATACGCCCCCAGTACCACCAGTAAATCCGTCCGAATCTCCTCCGTCGGCAGACGGGAAAACCGGTGATTCCTCCACGGCATAACATGGCACGCCCTCCAGCCCTTTTCTCTCTACACGCGGCATGAACAAGCAACATCAGAATTCCACCCCTCCCCCACCCGCCGGCAATATTCCTTCCTCCTTCCAGAAAAGGATTTGCTGGTATGCCCTGACGGGCGTCTCCTTTCTGGTGATGCTGAGCATTGCCGCCTTCGTCATTTTTGAGGTTGTGAACGTGCTGGGCTTTCTGGAGCCCGTTCTTCTTCCCATCCTGATCGCGGCCGTCATCGCCTATCTGCTGGAACCCATCGTCTCCTGGCTGGTACGCCGCAGGTTTTCCCGGCCCTGGGCCGTCATTACGGTCATGGGAGCGGCGCTGGCCGTCGTAGTGGGATTCGGGGCTACCATTCTGCCGCCGCTTATCCGGCAGACGGACGAATTGATCGACAACCGGATGGAACTCTGGAACAAGACTTCCGAACTGATTGATTCCACCATTGAAATACCTTTCATCGCCCGCACCATAGACAGTGTTTACAAAACCAGCCTCAGAGAATTGAATACCGGCAATTACGCGGAAGCGGAAGAACAGGAGCTGAGGAACGCCCAGACGGCCCGCGAAAAACTGGGGGCCTACATGACCATCAATTCCTCCTTCTACCAGGAAAAACTGATGACCTGGCTCACGTCCGGCGGACGCGCCCTGTACAGTTCC
This sequence comes from Akkermansia sp. KLE1798, assembly GCF_001580195.1. NCBI lineage: Bacteria > Pseudomonadati > Verrucomicrobiota > Verrucomicrobiia > Verrucomicrobiales > Akkermansiaceae > Akkermansia > Akkermansia sp. KLE1798. The sequence goes on along the minus strand of NZ_KQ971100.1, from coordinate 66,087 downwards.
ATAGGAATCATGGTGAGTATTCTGATCACGCCCATTTTTGCCTTTTATTTCCTTCTGGAAGCTGATAAAATTAAAGAAAAGTGGCCCAGCATCCTTCCCCTGAAAGCCTCCAAATTCCGGAAGGACGTGGTGGACACGATGGAGGAGATCAACGGCTACCTGATCTCCTTCTTCCGCGGTCAGATGCTTGTGAGCATCATTGAAGGCATCCTGATCGCCATCTGCCTGAAACTGGTCGGACTGCCGTATGCCGTCACCATCGGCGCGGCGGTCTGCGTGCTGGGCATCATCCCGTATCTGGGCATCATCAGCGCCTTTATTCCTGCGGTGCTGCTGGCCTGGTTCACGTGGGGGGATTTCCAGCACATCCTGATCGTTTCCGGCATTTTCCTGGCCGTCAACCAGTTTGACGGATGGGTTATCCAGCCGAAAATCGTGGGGGATTCCGTGGAACTCCATCCACTTACCGTCATGTTTTCCGTGCTGATCTGGACGCTTATTCTCGGTGGCCTGATCGGAGCCCTGCTGGCGGTACCCCTCACGGCAGCCATCAAGGTTCTCTACAAGCGGTACATCTGGCAGAATTCCAGCATGCGCCCCATGACGGAACCTCCTCCCAATTCACCTCCCACGGAAGAATCTCCCGCATTATCCCAATAACACACACAACAACAAACCATGTACAAACCTGCAATACACCTCATACTGGCCCTGGCTGCGGCAACCGCCTGCACAGCCGTAGCCGCGCCCAAGATCAAACCGCCCAAAGCCATCGTCATGATTTATGCTGACGACCTCGGCTATGGAGACATAGGCTGTTACGGGGCCAAGGGAATTCCCACCCCTTCCATAGACAAGCTTGCCAAGCAGGGCGTCCGCTTTACGGATGCCTATTCCACCACCTCCGTCTGCACCCCTTCCCGGTATGCCCTGTTTACGGGAGAATATCCCTGGCGCAAGGAAGGCACGGGCATTCTGCCGGGAGACGCCGCCCTGATTATCGACACCAAGAGGCCTACCCTGCCGAAAATGCTCAAATCCCACGGCTACAAGACCTATATGGTCGGCAAATGGCACCTGGGGCTGGGCGAGAAGGGAAAGAAGATTGACTGGAACAAGGAAATCGCCCCCGGCCCGAACCAGATCGGGTTTGACGAGAGCTTCATCTTTGCCGCTACGGGGGACCGCGTTCCCTGCGTCATCCTGGAAGACGGGAAGGTGCGCAATCTGGACCCGAACGATCCCATTGAAGTGTCCTACAAGCACAATTTTCCGGGGCTTCCCAACGGCAAGGACAACAAGGACCAGCTCAAGCTCATGTGGAGCCACGGCCACAACCAGGCTATCATCAACGGCATCGGCCGCATCGGCTTCATGAAGGGCGGCAAAAGCGCCCTTTGGAAGGATGAGGAAAACGCGCAAGTGATCACGGACAAGGCCGTGGAATACATCAACAAAAGCGCCAAGGCCAAGGAGCCGTTTTTCCTCATGTTCGCCACGCATGACATTCACGTGCCCCGCTGCCCCGGAAAAGAGTTTGAGGGCAAGAGCCAGCACGGCGTCCGCGGCGACGTGACCGTGGAACTGGATTACTGCGTGCGCCGCATCACGGAAGCCCTGCAGAAAGCCGGACTGGAAAAAGACACCCTGTTGATTTTCTCCAGCGACAACGGTCCCGTTCTCGATGACGGCTACAGGGATTTCGCCGTCCGGGACAATGCCACCCATTCTCCCGCCGGCCCCTTCCGCGCGGGCAAGTACAGCATCCTGGAAGGCGGCTCCCGCATTCCGTTCATCGTCAAATGGCCCGCCGTCGTCAAACCCGGCATGACCAGCAAGGCGCTGTTCAACCAGATGGACCTGGGAGCCTCCCTGGAGCAGCTTCTGGACCCCGGCAAGGCTAATTCCTTCCGCGACTCTGAAAACGTGATGCCCGCCATGCTCGGCAAATCCGCCAAAGGCCGGGATTACCACGTGATCAACAGCACGGGCAAGGCGCTGGCCATCCGCCACGGCAAATGGAAATTCATCCCCGCCGGAGTCGCCATCCGCGACGGCATCAACGGAGGGAATGCCAAAATGACCAAATCCCCCGAAGGAGGCAGCCTGTTCGATCTGGAAAAAGATCCCAAGGAACTCAACAACGTGGCGTCCCAGCACCAGGACATCTGCGAACAGTTGAAGGCCAAACTCCAGGAAATCCGCGAAAGGCCGGAAACCAAGGCCGACCTGGTGGACCTGCTGCCCCTGGACGACTAAACCCTATTCCGGCTGAATCATGAAAGAATCCGCTACATGTGCCCTGTGCGGGCACGGATACGCCTACCCGGCCGATCTGGACGCGAAAACCGGCATGCACTGCGCCTCATGCGGAGCATTGATTTACGCCAAAACGGGGCTTCCCTTCGGGGAAGCCCCCACTTCCGGTTCCCTGCCAGGGCCGGAATCTCCGGCAAAAAAGACGGCCCCGCTGCCTCCCGTCAAAAGGAAAAACATTCCGGCCGTTTCCGAACGGAATCCGGACACACGAAAACTTGTTGAAGAGATTCTCAAGCAGCTGCCTGCCGAAAAAACGGACAGAACCGTTCCGGCCGCATCCTGGCTGGCGTGGCTGCTGTCCCTGGCCTGCCTGGCTCTTGCCTCCATATTCCCTTCCTACGGGAATGATTCCACGGACCCTCTGTACATGCTTCAATGGCTGCCTAGCATTATTTTCTGCTGTACGGCCGCCATTCTCTTCATCCAGGGCCTGGCTGCCGCCACACGCCGCTGATTCCTGCGGCACTGCCTGCCACCGTCTCTTCTCCGGCCCCGTTCCGGATTTTATGCTTGCCTGTCAACTTAGCAGGCTCTAAGTTACCCCCGTAATTTATGGAAGGGGAGGAAGACGTCCGGGACAACATGTGGAGAGCAAGACTGGACGCCATACTGATGCACAAGGTGTGGGGATCGCTCATTTTCCTGGGCCTAGTTTATCTCATTTTCTTTTTGAGCTTTGCCATCGGCGACCCTCTTGTCAGACTGATCCAGACGGGAACGCAAATGTTCAGCATCTGGGCATGCCGCCTGCTGGAGCCGTGGCCCGGCTTGCAGTCTCTTCTGGGAGAGGGCGTCGTAGGTGGCGTAGGCGGCGTTCTGGCCTTCCTGCCCAATGTGGTCCTTCTCTTCGGAGCGATCACGGTGCTGGAAAACAGCGGCTACATGATGAGGGTCTCGCGCCTCATGAGCCGCATCATGAAAATCATGGGGCTGAACGGCAGCAGTTTTGCCCCCCTTTTACTGGGATTCGGCTGTTCAGTGCCCGCCATTCTTTCCACCAGGAGGATTGAGGGGCGCAATGACCGCCTTGTCACCATCGCCATACTTCCCATGATGAGCTGCGCGGGACGGCTTCCCATCTACATGATGTTCGTTTCCGCCCTGTTTCCTTCCCATCTCCAGGCCACCGTTCTGTTTGGAATTTACGCCGCCGGCATCCTGCTGGCGCTTTTATGCGCCCGGCTGCTGAAAAACACCTTTTTCAAGACCGTGCAGCGGGACGCGCCCCATCGCCTGAAACGGCTGCGCATTCCTTCCCTGCGGAAAGTAGGGCTGCTCATGTGGTCGCGCGCCTTCATGTATGTGAGAAAAGCGGGCACCTTTATCCTCGGAGCTTCCATCATCCTGTGGTTCCTCAATACCTACCCCAGGCCGGAAGAAGGAAACGCGGAGAACGCGGCCGCGGCCATGGAGCATTCCTACGCCGGGCAAATAGGTCACTGGATGGAACCCGTCACCAGGGTAGCGGGATTTGACTGGAAGGTGAATTCCGCGCTTTTGGGAGCCTTCGCGGCCAAGGAGATTTTCGTCACGCAAATGGGGATTCTCTACGCCGTGCAGGACGGGGATTCCGGTCCGGAAGCCCAGCAAACCCTGAACACCCGGCTAAAAGCTAGTTATACTCCGTTGCAGGGTATCAGCATCATGATTTTCTGCCTGATCGCCCTGCCCTGCATAGGAACAGTGACCGTCGCCAAGCGCGAAGCCGGCACCTGGTGGTTTGCCCTAGCGCAATTCGCAGGTCTTACTGTAATGGGCTTTGTGACGGCTACCGTCGTCTATCAGGTGGGATTGCTTCTGTAAGTTCCGGTATTTCCGTAAAAATATCTTCCGCCTTCTTCCGCGGAACACTTGGTTTTCCGGTGCTGTCCACCGCAAACCACAGCAGAATTCATCATCCCGGACGAACAGGAAAAACGCCCGCTGCCCAAGCTTTACTTCCGGATTTCAGGACGCCTTGGATGGAAGAAAGACGGCAATGGCTCCACGACGGCCAAGTTTCATGCAGGTTTTCCGGAAACAATTCACGGAAAAAAGAAAAAAGAGAACCGGAAGGATTCCTCCTTCCGGTTCCCCTGGCCAGTCTGAAACTGGATTTACATTGTCTTGATGACGGAAGACTCGTCATCGTCGTCCTTCGCCTTTCCGGCGCGCTTGACGGGAGCAGGCGTCTTCTTGATCTTTTCCAGAGCCTTTTCCACATCTGCAATGACATTGTCCTCACCGGCCTTTTCATTGGCCAAATCATTAGCCGCGTTATTCTTGGCTTCATAATCAGCCTTCGCCGCCGCATCGTCGGGACTGTTCCTGTATTTGGCTTCCGCCTTCATCAGGGCTTCTTCCGCAGCGCGCAGCCGGGAATCCAGCTTATTGCTGTTTTCTTCCGCCGTCTGCTTGATGCGTCCAAGCAGACGGATGACATAGGGCCTGTTGCTCAACCTCTTGAACGCGGAAACCAGAAAACGGCGTCGGTCGCTCGTCTTGGCGTCCGCAATCAGGGGTTCAAACAGCTTGATGGTGGCGTTATCGTCGCGGTCGCGGTCCACGGAAAGCACACGGAGAATGGAGTCATGGGCCTGGGAGCGCACGCGGGAGTGCAGGGATTCATCCTTCCATGCCCGGAACAGATAGGGAACGGCATCGTCCGTATTCCAGTCCCCCCATGCCGTGACAATGACCAGGGCTTTCTTGGGGTCTTCCTTGTAGCTCTTTTCCATCATGTCCAGCACCTTGGGATCTCCGGTACGGGCAAGGAGCCTGTAAAGTATCTTGAGATTTTCCTCCGGCATGCCCTGCTGGTATTGCAGCAGCTTGGAGGAAAGCCCGACACGCTTGGCTTCCGGAGCCTCGTCAATGAGATAGCGGGCCGTGCGGAATGCGGAAGAAACCAAGTCTGAAGAAACGTTTTTCTGCTGCAGAATTTTCATGACGTCATCCAGGTCGTCCAGCTTCATGGAGAAACGCATGTACTGGAGCACCACGGCCTGCTTGTCCTGCACCTTTTTGTTCTTGCTGTCGCTGATGGAGTCGTACAAATCCTTGAGCAGCTCACGCATGACCGGGCTGGAGGACTTGGCCAGCAGCGTCACCATCATGGCGTATTTCTCCTTGCTGTAGTCACGGACGTTTTTCTTCATGTCCCCGACCACCTGCCGTGCGATGTTGTCATCCATCTGGGCCATGATGGAAACCAGATGCGCCGCACCGGGCCAGTTGTCCCGGTGCCCCTTCACACCTCTCACGTTATCCAGAAGCAGTGCAGCGTCCTCTTCATTGGGGACGACTTTCACATCCGGCACGCGCCCGAGGTTCTTGGAGTCAAACAGGCGGCTGCGCCCCAGCTTGGCGCCTTCCATCACCAATTTATTCAACTGGGCGTTTTCACCTTCCACCTGATCCTTCTTGGCGTTGGTCTGCCAGGCGTAAATCCCCACGCCGCCGGCCACCAGAACCAGGGCGCACACACCATAGATGATTCCGCGAAGCAGGGATTTGGACTTGTCCACGGAAGCGGCCATCTCCCTGGCGTTTTCTCCCCCGGCAGGGGGCTGGATGCCTCCCGCTCCCGCCAGAGGCGTGCCGGGAGAAGGCGCCGCGGATGCCGCCGGAACCGGTCCGGAGGACGGAGCGGCCACGGCGGAAGGAGCCGGAGGAGAGCCCAAGGGAGATTTTAAAACCTTCAGCTTGGGAAGGGCTCCCGAATCCGGAGCGGCGGGGGCGGCCGCCTTTGCCGTTTCAACGGGGGCGGAGGCCGTTTTTAAAACTTTCAGTTTGGGAATGCTTCCGGCGGTCGGGACCGGAGCAGGTTCCTGGGGCTCCGGAGCTTCCATGGCAGGCTTTGCCACTCCGGCAGCCTGGGCCAAAGCCACAGCCTGGGCTTCTGCAAGGGCCTTCTGGGCTTCCGCCACCTTGGCAAGGGCATCCTGTATCTGGGCATCCACGGAAGAATCAGCCAGGGGCTTGGAAGCTTCTTCCTGTTTTGCCTGTTCAGCGGCCAGCCTGGCCCGTTCCTCTTCAGCCGCGATGCGGGCCGCCTCTTTTTCCGCAGCCACGCGCGCAGCTTCCGCGGCCTCCTGCTCCGCCTTGATTCTGGCGGCTTCCTTTTCCGCTGCCATTCTGGCAGCCTCTTTTTCTGCGGCAATACGGGCAGCCTCCTCTTCAGCGGCGGCTTTTTCCGCGGCTATCCTGTCCGCCTCCGCCTGCTCCGCAGCACGGCGCGCCGCTTCTTCCTGCTCCCGTGCCAGTTTGGCCTGCAATTCCGGAGTAAGAAAACGCGGCTTGGCCACTTCCACACCTTCCGCTGCGGGAGATGCGAATTTCACTTTGGGCTGCGCTGCGGGGGCGGCCGTCACCAGACGGCGGCGCGCGGGCGCCTGTGGAGACGGCTGAGATTCTGGCTGATCAGTCATAATTGGAATGGAAATACTGAGAGATTGGGTTGAATTTACATGATCCGCCCCGGCCCTGCAATCTCAAAATCCGTAACCAGCGCCCCCTGTGACAGTCGCTGAAACGTCTCCCGGAGGCATGGATCCACAGGTTCTCCCTGACCGATAAACCATGCACAGGGCCAAAAACGTCCGCCCGGGAAAAACCGTTTAAGCAACAAGATTTTTTCCCCATGGATACATTAAGAAACATTAATTTTTTTAATTACAAATAAGCCTGAGAATGTGAAGAGTATGATTGAATAGTACATCATCCTTTAAATTTTTAAACAGTCTTTTAAATTATGTCAAAAAACATATTATTTTTCCTTGATAGCAAAGGCTGCATTTATTAAATATGTGCCACTCGTCATACCATGAACTCCAACGATACAAAAAACCGGAGGCGTTATACGCCTGAAGAAAAGCAGGCCGTTCTTGATTTTATCGCCGAACGGAAAACGCAGAATAAAAGAGGCGCCCAGAAGGAAGCCGCTGCACAATTCGGCATCAGCACGGTCACTATCTCCAGCTGGATGAAAGCCTCCAAGGCCAAGAGAGGCCGCAAGCCCGGCACCAAAAACGCCCCCGTTGCCAAAAGCCAGCCCCTTGCCTCCGCACAGCCTGCGGATTTGCGCCGCCTGGCAGCCGTTCTGGAAGAAATAGCAGAGCTTGAAGCTCAAACCGCCAAGCTTGAAACCCTCCGTACCGAGGCAGACGACCTCAGGGCCAGGATTACATCCAAATCAGCCTGAAATTTTACATCAATTTAACACTACTGATAACCGGCCCTTCTTTCAGGAAGGCCGGTTATTTTTCTTTACGGAGATCGCACTTGCCCCGCCGGAACAAATCCTTTAATATTTTTGGCCGTGACTCAACCCGCCCACATCGCACCAGCGAGCCAGTCCGTGGAAGGCATGTATGCCGACTACTTTCTGGATTACGCCTCCTACGTTATTCTGGAACGGGCCGTGCCGAAAATCAATGACGGGTTCAAGCCCGTTCAGCGCCGCATCCTGCATGCCATGGACCGGCTGGATGACGGGCGCTACAATAAAGTAGCCAATATCGTCGGGGATACGATGAAATTCCATCCGCACGGGGACAGGTCCATCGCGGACGCCCTGGTAGGCCTGGGCCAGAAAAACCTGCTCATCGACACCCAGGGGAACTGGGGGAATATTCTAACGGGAGACCCTGCGGCGGCTTCCCGATACATTGAAGCCCGCTTCACGCCCTTTGCCCGCGACGTGGTGTTCAGCCCCAAAGTCACGGAATGGCAGCTTTCCTATGACGGCAGGAACAAGGAGCCCGTGAGCCTGCCCGTCAAATTTCCTCTTCTGCTTGCGCAGGGGGCGGAGGGCATTGCCGTGGGTCTTTCCAGCAAAATCCTTCCCCATAATTTCAACGAATTGATTGACGCTTCCATCGCCCACCTGCGGGGGCAGGAATTCCAGCTTCTGCCGGATTTCCCCACAGGGGGAATCATGGATGCCACCAATTACCGCGACGGGGAGCGAGGCACGGGCCGGGTGCGGATACGGGCGCGCATTCTCACGGAATCAAAAAAACTTCTCCGCATCACGGAAATCCCGTTCGGCGTCACCACGGAAATCCTGATAGATACCATCGTTTCCGCCGCGGAAAAGGGGAAAATCAAGATAGCCCGCATTGAAGACAATACGGCCCAGCACGTGGATATTCTGGTTCACCTGCCCGCCGGAGTGGATCCGGAACAGACCAAAAAGGCGCTGTTCGCCTTCTCCGCGTGTGAAGTCAGCGTCTCCCCCAACGCATGCGTCATTGTGGAAGACAAGCCCCGGTTCATGCGCATCAGCGATATCCTGCGCTACAACACGGATGCCACCAAGGAAACGCTGCGGCAGGAACAGGAAATACGCCTTCAGGAACTTAATGCGGCATGGCACCAGGCCAGCCTGGAGAAGATTTTTATTGAAAACCGCATCTATCTGACCATTGAAGACTGCGAAACATGGGAGGAAGTGCTGGAGACCATTGACAGGGAACTCCAGCCCTTCGCCAGGAAACTGCGCAGCCCCATTACCAGGGACGACCTGATCCGGCTGACGGAAATCAAAATCAAGCGCATCTCCAAATTCGACGCCTTCAAGGCCGATCAGCACATTCAGCAACTGGAGGCGGACATCGACCAGACTCAGAAAAACCTCAACCAGCTCACCAGATTCACCATCCGCTGGTTTGAATCCCTCCGCAAAAAATACGGAGCTTCCTATCCCCGGAAGACGGAAATCTCCTCCTTTGGTTCCGTGGACCGGGCCCAGGTAGCCGTGGCCAATGAAACCCTCTATATTGACGAAGAAGGCTTCGCCGGTTTCGGCGTCAAGAAGGGAAATCCCGTGTGCAAGTGCTCCACGCTGGACGACGTCCTGATCGTGGACAATGCAGGCGTGCTGAAAATCGTGCGCATTCAGGACAAATTCTTCGCCGGAAAAAACCCTCTCTATATCTCCATCATCAAGAAGGATGACGACCCCGTCTTCAACCTGATTTACCGGGATGGAAAGGACGGCCCCGTTTACGCCAAGCGCTTCCGGATAGGAGGCTTCACCAGAGACAAGGAATACCCCCTGACACGCGGGACGAAGGGAACGCGCATCTTCCACTTTTCCGTGCATGAAACGGAGCAAGACAGTGAACAAATCAGCGTGAACGTTTATCTGAAAGCCGTCCTCAAACTCCGCAATCTGATCAGGCCCTTCCATTTCGCGGACTTGCGGATCAAAAACCGCGGCGCCCAGGGCAACATCATCACCAAGCATCCGGTGGAACGCGTCTCCCGCATCATGCCTGCAGCCAAAGCCGGCAATGAAACCACGGAAGAGGAATCATCCACACCTGCCGGCGCGCCGGAATCTGCGGAAAGCGCATCCGCTCCAGCCGAAAAGCCCCAACCGCAGGATGACGCTCCCTCTTCCCCGGATTCATCCGCAGAACCGCCGCTGGAACAGGGTTCCCTGTTTGACGCCTGACACGTTTAAAAATACGGAAGGCCCCCTGTGCCGCCCATTTTCGGCTTGCCAGGAAGGGGCTTCTTCTGTAGACATGTGCGCATCCATTCATTGCGCCGCTTTAGCTCAGTGGTAGAGCACCCGCCTTGTAAGCGGACGGTCGTCGGTTCAAATCCGACAAGCGGCTCCATCATAAACCCCTCAAGTTCACAACTTGAGGGGTTTGCTTTTTCGCCCAGGGAAACAAGCCACTTGATGTTATCCACAGCCGGGTGCTTCTCCTCCACTATTGCAGGCCAGTGGATGAACCAGACTGTCTTGTTGACAGCAAATTATTTAGCCAATCATTTTTCATTTCTTGAATAAAGTAATGCTTTATTGAAAAGCTGGTCTGAACACTCTTATTTGATTTTACGGATGGACACGTGTCGAACCAACTGCTTGGCAACATATCAAACCAAACGGGTACCACCATTTTGTGTACATGGAGACCCATCCGAACACCGCAAAAATGCAAGGTAATACCTGCCAATGATGGCGCACAGCCTTAACGCAACAGGCGGGATGACATTGCTCCAGAATGACCCCAATCTTGTATCGAAGTGGAATCAGACATTCCCGTTTCATCCGGTATGCTGGTGTTCATCGACGAAACTGTTATCACCCAATCATTCTCATGGCCCATTTGCTCCATATCCATATTGTCTCCTATGCGGGCAATGCCCACACATTGCCTTATGCCGTAACCGCCGCTCGCCGGGCGTGGCCTGCATCCCCAATTACCATTCTCGACGATGCCCGGCAGCCCGTGCCTCCTTCCATGCAGCAGGACCTGGAGAACCATCTGCAAATTCAGTACCGCGCTACACATTGGAAGAGAGGCGGCAACTTGCGGGGCCGCGCCTGTTTGCGGGGGCTGCTGGCCGAATACAAACGCAGCCTCCGGGAAACAAAAGCCCCCTATGTCCTGAAGCTTGATGCCGATACACTGGTGCTCAACCCTGCAACTCTCAATACCCTGATGCTGCAAGGAGTGGATTATGGTACTCACAGCACTCTTGACGGCCCCTTCGGAGGAGGGTGCATCCTGATGTCTTCTCCTGCTGTACGGGCGCTTGACAAAGCGGTACGCCTCTGCCCTCTTGTTCCCTGTGCACGTGAAGACAAGACGTTGAATGGCCTGGCAATGGCCTCGGGACTAAGCATGGCGCTTCTTGACGGCAATACGCCCTGTACGGACAAACCAGTTTTTTTCACGGGCATTGACACTCGCCAGCATGACCAGAAAGACTATGTCACCCGCATGTCCGCCAATGTAGCCGTTGCCAACGTGGGTACGTCCAAGCTCACCGGAGCGGAACCGCTTACCGAAGCGTACATGGCCCGAGCTCTGCTTGATGCGAACACGGGCCTATGAGGACCAGACATCTATGAATCCGGCGGAAAAAAGAACCAGAGGGGATGGATTAAAAATCCGCCACGCTGCCTAGTTCCTCTTCCAGGCCAAAAGAAAGGCCGCTTGACACAGTCCTCTCAACGCAAAAATCCCGGCAAGTTACAGCTTGCCGGGATTCAACATAGATATTCTTTTCCATTTCCACTCTTGCGGTGTTTTTTTAGAAAAAAGCCCGCTCAAGACCCAACCGCATTTCCGCATGCTTTAAGAAGCCGGCAGAAGCGGGAGGAAGACAGCTTTACCAGACGGCCGTCTCCGCGTTTGCCGTGCTGGGTCAAAATCCACGGCAGGGAGAGTATCTCCCGTTCATGCTGTAAAAGGAGGCTCGCGTCTCCCGACAGGAAGTGAAGATGCCAGGCGTCGCACCGCCGGCGCGGAAACCGGAAACGCACGTTCAGGATTTGCGCCGCGGGAGCGGATGAATCCACCCGGCGCGCCAACAGCACGAGGCCGGGCGTGCGCACATAGACGTCCTGGCGGAGACCGTCCTCTTCCATGTTCCGGACTGTCCTGCCCGCGGCATGGTAGTAGGCCTCCGCCAGTTCAATGGCATTCTTCATGACATGTTCCGCCGGACAACGCCGCCGGTTTTCTTATTTGCTTTTCGCCTGCACGACGGGAGGGATGTCTTTATCGGAAACGGCCTGCGTAAAAGTCAGACTGCCGTGGGACATCGTCAGGCAGCTTCCATCCTTGCAGATGACCGCTCCTTCCGGCCCCAATTTTACGGAATGGCCGCAGCCGGACAGGAGGCAGGAGGCCGCAGCGGCCGCACCGGCCAGAATGACCCACAGAAGACGTTCCCACCAGGACAGATGGGACATTTCCCGGCTGCGTTCGTAGGCTTTTTTCATTCCTTCCTTCCCCGCTTCCAGGGCGGCCTGCTTTTGTTCTTCACTCGGTTGATTCATGATTTTATTCAGGGTTTACGCCTCCCGGCATAGCGGAAAAAGATATGCCTTTTCATCCATTCCAAACCGTTTTCCGAATCCTGAACTTTCCAAATGTCTGCCACTCAAACAGGCACCGGACGCCCGGCTCCCGAATTTCCTGCCACGGAAGACAAATCCCCTGTTGAAAACGGTAACGGATCATGATAGTCTTTTTCCAGTTATGGCAAAACCGGCTCTGGGGAAAGGCTTTGACGCCCTCATCAATCAAAATCTGTCTCGTGAATCCTTGGCAACTCCCCAGGCGGGAGATGTCGTCCATCAGTTGTCCCATGCCTCCATCATTCCCAGTTCGCTCCAGCCGCGCGCCATTTTTACACCTGAGCAGTTGGCGGAACTGGTGGATTCCATCAAGGAACACGGAATCATCCAGCCCCTGATCGTCCGCAAGACGGACGACAACAAGTACGAGCTGATTGCCGGGGAACGGCGCTGGCGGGCTTCCGGCATCCTGGGGCTTTCCACCGTACCCGCCATCATCCGGAAGGCCACGGACAAGGACGTGCTGGAACTGGCGCTGATTGAAAACCTCCAGCGCGAAAACCTGAGTCCTCTGGAAGAGGCCGCCGGCTATATGCGGCTGAAAGCGGAATTCAAGATGAAGCAGGGAGACATCGCCAAACGGGTGGGCAAATCCCGCGCGGCCGTGGCCAACAGCATGCGCCTTCTGGACCTGCCGCGGGCCGTCCAGGACATGCTGGGCAATTCCTTCATCAGCGTGGGGCATGCCAAGGTACTCCTTTCCCTGAAGAATCAGGACCAGCAAATCCAGCTTGGCCGCGACATCGTGAACAAGGGCTACACCGTCCGCCAGACGGAAAAAGCCATTCAGAAGATTCTCAACCCGCCTGACCCGGCCCCTCCCAGGAAGCCCTCCTCACCGCAGTACAAGAAAATTTCCGGAGTGCTGGCCAAGCAGTTCGGCACGCCGGTGAGCATTTCCGAACAGGGAGGCAAAGGCTCCATTGAGATCACTTTTTCCAGCAAGTCCGAATTCACCCGCATCCTGGAGCTTCTGGGCCAGGATGAATGGGCCGATTCCTGATAACCCCGCACCCTTTTTCCCCATGATGCCCCGCATTGGACTCCTTTTCCTGACGGCTCTGCTGGTGCAGTGCGGCAATCCTGCAAAAACTCCGGAAGCCCATCCGGAGCCCGTACCAGCCCAGTTGCAGGAGACAGACGATTTCCACGGCAGCAATTGCATGTACCATGCCGCACGGATTACGGATATGGGGGACAGAAGCCCGTCTTCACCCGGCTACCGCAAGCAGCTGGACTATTTGAAAGGGGAGCTTTCCAAGCACGGCTGGGAATGCGTGGAACAGGCCTTTGAAGCGCCCACGCCGCAAGGGCCAACCCAATTCGTCAATCTGCGGGCCCGTTACGGGAAAAATCCGGATTTCAAGACTCCGGTCCGCGGTCTGCTGACCTGCCATATTGATACCAAAACGGGCATTCCCGACTTCACCGGAGCCAATGACGGGGCTTCCGCCGCGGCCGCCATTCTGGAAACCGCGCGCATCCTTTCCAGGGACCCGGCCCGTGCCGGACAGCTGGAACTGGTGTTTTTCGACGGAGAGGAAAGCTTTTCCCCGCACATGGACAACGATGACGGCCTGTACGGCTCCAAATTTTACGCGGCCTCCCTGCCCAGGCCGCTGCCGGAGTGGATGGTGAATCTGGACATGGTGGGCCGGCAGGGTAAAAAGATCAGGATTCCGGCCATGACGCCCCAATCCATGTACCGGGTTTATTCCCGCGCCATTCGCGAACTGGGCTATTCCCCGGTAGAATGGGGAGTCTCCGCCTACGGCATCGTGGACGACCACGTTCCCTTCATGGAACTGGGCATGGATACGCTGAACCTGATTGACGATTTTCAGGACGGCAACTGGTGGCATACCTCCAGAGACAACATGGAGATTCTGGGGGCGGATTCCTTTAAAAGCACCGGAGAAATGACGCTGCACATCCTCCGGCAGCTGCTGCCCGCACCTCCTTCTACCTGAACCCCTCCCCCGAATCCGTAACTCCCCTATCCTCCTATGTCCTTTACCTACCCGTGGCTGCTCTGGGCTCTCTTCGCAGCCTCCATCCCCATCATCATCCATCTGGTCAACCGCTGGCGCCACCGGTCCGTGCGCTGGGCGGCCATGGAATTCCTGCTCCGCGCGGCCAGGGAAACCCGCGGAACCAAGAAGCTGCTGCATTACCTGATTCTGGCCCTGCGCGTGCTGGCCGTGGCGGCTCTTGTGACGGCATTTGCCCGCCCCCTGCTCGGCAGCTTCTTCGGCTGGGGAAGTTCCGGATTGAATGAAGTGCTGCTCGTGCTGGACCGTTCCGCCTCCATGGACGCACGGCCGGACAAAACCAATTCCCTGCGCGACACGATCCCGCCCCTCGTGAAGTCCACCTTTGACCAACTGGGAAGCTGCCGCCTGTCCCTCCTTGACTCTACCACTGAAACCATTACCCAGATTCCCGCACCGGAAGCCCTGGCGGACCTGACCGTCAGCAAAGTGACGGACAGCGGAGCGGACATTCCCTCCCTGCTTCAGAAGGCCATTCCCTATCTGGAGGAATCCGCCTCCGGAAAGACGGAAATCTGGATCGCCTCAGACATGCAGTCGTCCTCCTGGCGGCCGAATTCTCCGGTATGGTCCAGCGTACGCCAAAGGCTGGCGGCTCTTTCCATTCCCCCTGCCGTCCGCATCATGGCCCTGAGAGACAGGCCGGAAACCAACCGCGGCATCAGAATCACGCAGGCCCAGATCAATAACGGCAGGCTGGTGCTGGACATGGAGGTTTTACGGCAGGGTTTCGATCCCAACCAGCCGGAGGAAGTGCCGGTGAACATTTCCGTGAATAACGCCGTGGCTTCCTCCACCCTCCAGCTGGCCGGGGAAACAACCACCGTCCGCAAGGAAATCCCCCTGCCGCAGGACAAGGAATCCGGCTTCGGCTACGTTTCCCTGCCCCACGACGATTTTTCCAAGGACGACATTTCCTTCTTCACCTTCGCTCCCAAGCCCCTGGCAAACATCCTGATCAACGGACCTGCCGGGGAAGCGGGCAAAATCCTCTCCCTAATGGCCGCCCCTCCGGGACTTCCCGGAAGGAAGGCCACCATGCCGAACACCGTGCGTTCCGGGCAGCTCAACCTTTCCTCCCAAGCCCTGGTGATCTGGCACGGCCCCGCCCCGCGGGCGGACATGGAAGAGAAGCTCAAGACTTTCATTGAAGAAGGCGGCCTGGTTCTCTTCCTCCCGGACGATACGGCCCACGGCACGCGCCACCAGTTCCTGGGAGTTTCCTGGGGGGCGATGGAAACGGCCCCGGCCGACGAGTATTTCCGCGTGGAGTCCTGGGACCGCCAGCGCGGTTTCCTCCGGGACGGTACGGACCAGACACCCATCCCCGCCAACCGCCTCCGCGCCATCCGCCGGAAACCCCTGGCTGGCAAATACCGCGTGCTGGCTTCCTGGGATGACGGCACCTGTGCCCTGGGCCAGGTCAGGGCCGGAGCGGGTTCCGCCCTGTTCCTGACCACCCTGCCGAAATATTCCTGGTCCAACCTGGCGGACGGCCACCTGCTGCTCCCCCTTCTCCAGCGCATGGCTGACCGCGGCGCGGAACGCTTTTCCTCCGCCATTTCCCTGCGCGTGAATGATCCCGCCCTGCCCCAGTCCGCCACGGATGTTCCCATGCGCATGGACGACGCGCAGGGCTCCCATCCCTCCGGTTCTCCCGTGGACACAGCCGGCGTTTACCGCCTCGGTGCGCAGACTTACGCCGTCAACCGGCCGTGGTCGGAAGACAATCCCGACCAGATTACGGATGAAAAAATTCACACCCTCCTGCCGGACGCCGCCATCAGCGCCATGCAGGGCGGCGTTGAAAATCCCTCCCTGGTGCAGGAAGCCTGGAAGCTGTTCCTGCTGATTGCCCTGGGCTGCCTGCTTCTGGAAGCTCTCCTTTGCCTGCCCAAGCGCACGGCCAAACGCCCCACCCCCGCCAACCGCCTATGAACCTGAGCCTTCAACCCACCGTCCTGAGCGTCGCCGCGGCCGTGCTGGTCATGGCGGCCGGAATATGGATGAGCCGCATTTCCTGCAAGCGCAATCCCCGCCCACTGACGTTCAAACTGGAAATACTGCGCCTGATCATCCTGGGAGCCGTATGCTTCCTGCTGTTCCAGCCGGAATGGGTCATCATTTCAGAGCCCAAGGAAAAGCCCAAGGTCTCCATCCTGGAAGACCGTTCGGGCTCCATGGAAACCCAGGACGTGGAAATCACCCCCCAGCACGTTGTCACCCGCGCGTCCTATGTCCGGGAACTGCTCAAAGGCCACAGCACGGATTCCCTGAAAGAAACCCATGTGGTGGAGAACGCCCCGTTCAGCGTCCAGCCCGCCCCGGATTCCCCGGATTACGCGCTGGCATGCACGGACCTGGCCAAACCGCTGGAGGAAGCCATGCAGTCTTCCGACAATCTCCGCGCGGTCGTCATGTTCACGGATGGCGGCCACAATGCCTCCTCCTCCGTGCTGACGCAGGCCCAGAGGATGCGTTCGCGCGGCATCCCCCTGTTCATCATCCCCGCCGGCAGTCCCGTTCCCCTGCCGGACCTGGCCCTCCAGGACGTGAAAGCCCCCACTTACGGCATCATCGGGGAGACGGTGCAGATCCCCTTCACCATTAAAAGCACCCTGGGCAGGGAAGTCAGGGCAACCCTTACTTTGTCTTCCAAAGACACGGGAAAGGTCGTCACCCGGACGGTCACCATCCCGGCCCAGGGGGAAGTGTCCGACGCCGTGCTGTGGAAGATAGAAAAGGAAGGTTCCGAAACGCTGGAACTCAAGCTTCCCATCCAGCCGCAGGAACGGGTGCGCACCAACAACGCCTCCTCCTTCAGCATCGCCGGGCGCAGGGAATCCATCAAGGTGCTGGTGATCGACACGCTGCCGCGCTGGGAGTACCGCTTCATCCGCAACGCCCTGTACCGCGATCCGGGCGTGGACGTCCACACCCTTCTGTTCCACCCCGGACTGAAGGAGATGGGAGAAGGCCCCGGGTACTTGGTCAAATTCCCGGAGAAAATGGAGGAACTGGCCCAATACGACGTCATCTTCATCGGCGACGTGGGCATGGGGGCCAAAGGGCTGACGGCGGAACAGGCCAAACTGCTCAAGGGCATGGTGGAACAGCAGGCCAGCGGCATCGTCTTCCTGCCCGGCTACCAGGGCAGGCAAATGGAACTTCTTCAATCGGAGCTGGCGGACCTGATTCCCGTCACCTTCCTCACAAACAAGCCGGAAGGCACCACCCAGGCGGCCCCGTCCCCGCTCATTCTCACGCCGGAAGGCCGCGGCTCCCTGCTGACCATGCTGGCGGACACGGAGAGTGAAAACGAGGAAGTCTGGCGCAACCTGCCGGGCTTCAACTGGTACGCCCCCGTGGAACGCCCCAAGGCGGGCACCACCGTACTGGCCGTGCACGCGGCGGACAAGAACGCCTACGGGCGCATTCCCCTCATCGTCACCCAGTCCTACGGGAACGGGAAAGTGCTGTTCATGGGCACGGATTCCGCCTGGCGCTGGCGGCGCGGGGTGGAGGACAAGTACCATTACCGGTTCTGGAGCCAGGTGGCGCGCTGGATGAGCTACCAGCGCAACATGGCGGCAGGGGAACGGATCAGGCTGATTCCCAATCCGGAACGCCCGCGGCTGGGAGATACCCTGACCGTCACCGCCATGGTCTCCGACAAGCAGGGCGCCCCCCTTCAGGACGGAGAGGTGTTCCTGGACATCACCGCCCCGGAAGGCACGACGAGCCGGATCCAGATGGAAAACATGGACCACACCTGGGGTTCCTTCTCCGCCTCCGTCAAGATCAACCGTCCCGGCAAATGGACACTGACGGCTTCGTCATCCGACCAGCCGGACAAGGCCGTCATCCTGCCCATCATCACCATGAATGAAACGCTGGAAAAAATCGGCCAGCCCATCAACACCGCCTTGATGGAGGAAATGACTTCCATCACGCGCGGACGCATGGTGAAGGCGGAGGAAATCCAGCAGCTTATCCGGGAAATCAAGGACCTGCCCGTGCCGCCTCCCATGGAAAAGCGCATCCTGATCTGGTGCCATCCCTACACGCTGGCAGCCCTGCTCGTTCTGCTCTCCCTGTTCTGGATAGGCAGAAAGCTTAACGGAACCATTTAAGCGGAACGGCGCCCCGCCCGTTTTTCGCAGGTATTTTCTTCCCGCCCCACCTCAACGGGCCGGGAAGTCCCGCACGTTAGTCCTGCGCCTTCCCCTCCCCGGGAGACGGCGGCGCAAACTTCAACTTCATACCAAACTTCTTCCAGGCTTCCGCCATGTCCTTCTGCACCTCCGACGGACTTTTGCCGTCCAGCAGAATGGCACGGGCCTTTTCCTGTTCTTCCGCATCCCAGGCCATGAGGTAGCGCCTGAGCCGGTCGGCCCTGCCCTCTCCTTCCAGATGGCACCAGTAAACGGTCCACAGCAGATCGGCCCAATATTCCGTGCCTTTTCCCTTCAGAATCTGGTCATGCCCGGAGGCGGAATGGGAAGAGTCCCGCGCCAGCAGGTCTTCCAGCGCCGGGAGGGAATCCCGGCCCGCGCGCAGGCTGCGCGGCAGCATGGCCGCCAGCCTTCCGGGAATTTTCCGGAAGACGGTTTCATCCTTTTCCCTGGGGAGAAACGCCATATAGGCGGAAAAACCGTCCACCAGCCAGTGCTCCACATCCAGGGACTGCATCACCCAGTGGGTAACGGCAAAACGGGGGTCCACCGCGTCCGGTTTGACCGGATTGCCCTTTTTGTCCCGCAGAAGCAGGGCCGTAAAGCTGGTGGGGGAGAATTTGAGCCTGCCGTTCCGGAGGCCGGGGACCTTTTCCATCTCTTCCTCGCTGAAACACACCCTGACCAGATACTTGCGGGACGGCTTGCGCGCCACCGTCAGATTCAGGGGAATCGCCGCCAAAGTGCGCAGAATGGATTCAAACCGCCGGGCAACGGCCTCCTGTTCCGGCTTGGCCAGCCGTCCGGGGGATTCAATGATGAAGTGGTCCGTCTCGTAAATGCTCAGGTCGTCCGTTTCCTGAACGGTTTTCACCAGCAGAAAGCCGGCCAGTCCGGCCTTCCGGGGCCAGTCCGCATTCCAATTCGGTTCCAGACGCGTATAGGACATCCCCCCCTTTCCGGTCTCGGGAGCGTTCCCGACATCCGTATCCGGCAGGGTTCCTCCGGACTTCACCCACTCCTGGATATATTCCTGGTCGGCCCCGGAAAAGATGTTCCTGGGCACGGCAACCACCCGGCCGTCATTCAGCTTCAAGTCCACCTCCGCATCGCGGACGGCCACCAACGCGGCTGTGACCGTCGCGCCGCGGTCGTTCGTCCAGACGCGCGCATGAACGCCCCCGGCGAGACTCAGTCCGACCAATGCGGACAATATATTTACGGGGAAGGTCATAGGACTCCGTCTATGCGCAAACGCTACCACAATGCCCCGCGGACGCAACCCTTTTTCAGGGCACGCCTCCGGCAGCGGCGCCCGGCGGAACAAGAAGCCCCGCCTTCCTCCCCGCGTCATGACAACCGGCCGGAGGAGTTGACATGCCCCTTCAAAATCCATAACCTTGCCAAAGAAAGGAGAAGAATACATGCATATCAGACCATTCAGAAAGAATCTTCCGGTGACCGCCGTCACCCTGATGGCGCTGGGCATCATGTTCTTCCTGTTCTTCATGCACCCCCATTCCCAGGAAGAATCCCTGGAATTCTACACTCCGGACGGCAACGGAGTGGGCTCCTTCCGGGTGGATATTACGGAAGTGCAGGCCGATCCCGCGTATACGGAAATCAGGATCGTCCCGGAGGACATGGAATCCTTCCACCGCTTCATGGACAAATTCCGCAACAGGTCCGTAACGGCAAAAATCCCGGAACGGGGAAGTCACGCCATCGTTCCGGGCAGGGACATCCAGAATGACGGCATTCTTCGCCTGGCCGGGAATTGACATAAATTCCCTCTCGGGACGGAAACGCCGGGAACCGGGAGGTTCACGCTTCCGGCAGGCTTCCCGGCCAATATGGGGCCAGAGAAATTTTTCCCGTCCATGTTCCGGGAGCCAGGGACCATGCCGGGCGGATTTTCCATGGGCAGGGTTGCCGGAAAACAGCCTGAAACAGCTTTTTCCTGCCTGAAAAAAGGCTTCCCGCATCCCTATAACCGGCAACCCGGCTCTCCATGCCTACAGGGAACCGTCCTTCTTCTCCTCCAGGTCCCTGCCCCACCTCCGGGCCAGGATGGAACAGACCATCAACTGGAGCTGGTGGAAAATCATGATCGGGATGACCAGCAGGCCGATGGGGGAGCCGGCAAAAATCACGTTCATCATCGGGATGCCGGTAGCCAGGCTTTTTTTGGAACCGCAGAAGATGATCGCAATCCGGTCTTCCCGTGAAAAACGGAGCCTGCGGGAAAGAAAAGCCGTCAGCCAGAGGACGACGGCCAGCAGAAGGGCGCAGAACCCCAGCACTTCCACCAGGGAAAGCCAGGGCAGGTTCTTCCAGACGCCGTTGACCATGGCGTGGCTGAATGCCGTGTAAATGACCAGCCAGATCGTGCTGTGGTCCGTCCAGGAGGTGACGTTCCTGTGCGCCACCACCCATTTGCCTATCCAGCGCTGGGCGATCTGCCCGGCCACGAACGGCACCAGGATAATGTAGCAAATGTTCAGGAAGGTGGAAAAATCCACGCCGTCCGCCCCTCCCCGCGACCACACCAGCCCCACGAGAAGAGGGGTCAGAAACACCCCCAGCAGGCTGGAAACGGAAGCGGAGCAAATGGCAGCCGCCACATTCCCGCCTGCCATGGACGTGAACGCAATGCTGGACTGGACCGTGGAAGGCAGCATGCACACGTAGAGCATCCCCATGCACAGGTCGGGCCCCAGCACGGCATTCCACATGGGAATGCTCAGGATGCCCAGCAAAGGAAAGATGACGAAGGTACTGGCGGCCACCAGGCTCTGGAGCCGCCAGTGCATCAGCCCCTCCCACACGGAGCGGCGGGAAAGCTTGGCCCCGTACAGGAAAAAGAGCAGGATGATGGCTGCATCGCTCAAGCGGCTGAAGACGGTATCCCACACGCCGGAACAGGGAATCAGAATCCCCGCGCTCACGCTGACCACCAGGCCGACGGTGAAGCGGTCCAATTTGGAAAGGAATCCCGGCATGGAAAAAAGGATCAAGGATGATGAAGAAAGAAGGATCTTCCCTTACTTAAAACGCACGGCGTGCTTCTTGCTCAGGCGCAGAATGCTGCCGGGCGACAGTTCAAGCGCGGAAGAGGGGTCCGTCACCTTGACGTCGTTCAACTGGATGGCGCCGGGGGTGAAATGCTCCTTGCGCAGCACGCCGTTGGATTTCTTCAACTGGAATACCGTTTCAAAGATGAAGCCCACCAGCGCCAGCGCGTTCATTCCGCCGGGGAGGGAGGAAAGCTCCACTTCCGGGAGGTCCGCGGCGGCGAGGTCCCTTTTGGAAAAACGGGTTTCCCAGTCCGCGCGCGCGGCGTCCGCGGCCGCGGCGTCATGGTAGCGGGCCGTGATCTTCCAGGCCAGCAGCTTTTTGGCTTCCATGGGGTGCAGTTCCATGTCCCGCTTTTCCCCCAGAAGAACGAGGTAGTAGCGGTCCATCAGCTCGTCGCTGGCGCTCATCATCTTGCCGAACATCATTTCCGGCGCTTCGTCCACGCCCACGTAGTTCCCGTAGGATTTGGACATCTTGCGCACGCCGTCCAGCCCCTCCAGCAGGGGCATCGTCATGGCGATCTGGGGCAGCATGCCCTGCTCTTTCTGCAAATCGCGCCCCACCAGAATGTTGAACAACTGGTCCGTGCCTCCCAGCTCCACGTCCGCGCGGATTTCCACGGAATCCCAGCCCTGCATGATCGGGTACTGGATTTCGTGCAGGCGCACTTCCTTGCCGCTTTCCACACGGGCCTTGAAATCCTCGCGCGCCAGCATCTGCTGCATGGTGACGCGGGCGTTGAGCTTCAGCACCTCTTCATAAGTCATCTTGCGGAACCAGTCCCCGTTGTACACGATCTCCGTCTTGTCCCGGTCCAGAATCTTGAAAGCCTGCTTGGTGTACGTCTCCGCATTTGCCAGCACCTGCCCGCGGGACAGGGGGGGGCGCGTTACGGAACGGCCGCTGGGGTCTCCGATGGTGGCGGTAAAGTCCCCGATGAGCAAGACGGCCTGATGCCCCAGTTCCTGGAACTGGCGCAGCTTTTCAATAGCCACCGTATGACCGAGGTGAATGTCCGGCGCAGTGGGGTCCACGCCCAGCTTCACGCGCAGGGGGCGCCCCAGCTTGAGGCGTTCCTTCAACTCTTCACGGCTGATCACGACGGCGGTACCGCCCATCAATATATCTAATTGCTCATCTATAGTCATTGATCTGGCGCATAGAGTGCCGGGGGCCCCGCGTCTTTTCAAGCTTATATCCTGTGCGCGAGGCATTAGACCCGGCAAACGCCCGGCCGGAACCGCAGCCATGCGCCGGAACAAATCCGCTCCCTCCCGTCCTGCCGTCCGCCTGGATGGCCATACGGATGCAGCCGAAAGAGTATTGCCGTGTACTTATCCGCCGCGGAGAGACCGGCAGGCGCCCTGTTTACGGGATGCGGCGCTCCGGAATCTCCGGGCAAAAGGCGGCTGCCTCAGATAGTGCGGTACAGGTAGGGATAAGTGGTACGCTGGACGGCGGCGTAATGCGGCCGCGGCCTGGGGCCGGGCCTGTTCTGGTTGTTGTGCCAGCCGTTGTCGTGGTTGTTGTGATTGTAATGGTGGGAGGGACCGGGCCGGTAATAGTCGCGGTCATGATGGTGGCAGCCCGCGGCCAGGACGACGGCGGCCGTTGCCGCAAGAATAGTTATTATTTTAATTTTCATATACAAAGGGTAAGACCACTTTGGACATGAAATACGAAGGGAAAAAGTCTGTCACCCCAGCAAACGCTCCCTGTTGACGAAGAAAACAGCGCCCAGCACGCACAGGAAAGCCCAGAGGTAGTCCCACTTCCATTTCTCCCCGATGTAGAACAGGGCGAACGGCACAAAAACGCACAGCGTGATCACCTCCTGCATGATTTTAAGCTGCGCCACATTCAGGCCGCCCGCATTGCCGATACGGTTGGCGGGGATCATGAAGCAGTACTCAAAGAACGCCAGCCCCCAGCTCATCAGGATAATGAGCAGCAGGGGCTTGTCGTCCACCGGGGAACCCTTTTTCAAATGGCCGTACCATGCCCACGTCATGAAGACGTTGGAAACGACCAGCATCGCAATCGTCAAAGCAACTTTCATTCTCTCTATAAAAAATCAATCCTTGGAGGACTTCGGGTCCAGCGCGTCCCGCAGGCCGTCCCCCAGAAAATTCAGCGCCAGCAGGGTCACGGAAAACAGCAGGGCCGGGAACAGGAGCAGTTCCGGGCTCACTTCCATGCGGTCCGCCCCCTCCTTGATGAGCGTGCCCCAGGAGGAATTGGGGGCCTTTACGCCCAGCCCCAGGAAGGAAAGGACGGCTTCCAGCAGCATGATTCCCGGCACGGCCAGCGTCGTGTACACGATCACGGAGCCGAACAGGTTCGGGGCTATGTGGCGGAAGAGGATTTTCACATGCCCTATGCCCAGGGAACGGGCCGCCTCCACGAATTCCCGCCCCTTCAATTCCAGGGTCTGCGTGCGCACGATGCGCGCCAGCGTAAGCCATCCCAGCGCACCGATGGCAATGAAGAGCGGAATCAGCCCGGTGATGGGGCTCACCATTTCCACGGACCACCCGGTAATGCCGGAGATCCACTGCGTGAGCTGCCGGGAAGGTTCCTCCACGGAGAGGGAGAAAATGATCACCAGCACAATGAACGGCAGGGCGAAGAGAACGTCCACCAGGCGCATCATCAGGGCATCCAGCCTGCCCCCGGCATAACCGGAAACCAGGCCATACGCCACGCCGATGACCAGGGACACGCCCGTAGCGACCACGCCCACCAGCAGGGAAATGCGGCCGCCGTACAGCACGCGTGCCAGAAGGTCCCGCCCAAGCTGGTCCGTGCCGAACCAGTGGTCCCAGGAAGGGGCTTCCGCGATGCGCGCCAGGTCCTGCACGTTGGGATGCGGCAGCCACGGCAGCAGGGGCCCCAGAAAACAGGAGGCCACCATCAGGACCAGGGCCAGCAGGGAGCACATGGCTGCACGGTTCCGGGAAAGCCGCAGAAAAGCGTCCTTCCACAGGGAAGAACCCTGTTCCTCCGGCGCGTTCAGGCTCTCTTTCTTCATGACTCCGCTCTCAGTCTCGGGTTGACGGCCATCTGCACCAGGTCCACGGCCAGATTGGCCGCGACGATCAGAATGCCGTAAAACAATACCAGCCCCTGGATGAGGAAATAGTCCCGGTCCGTGGTGGCGTTCACGAAGTGCTGGCCCATGCCGGGCACCTGGAAGCAGGTTTCCACCACGAAGGAGCCGGTAATCATGGCGGCAAAAGCCGGCCCCAGGTAGGAAATGGCCGGAATCAGTCCGCCGCGCAGGGCGTGCTTCCAGACCACCCGGAAAGGCCCCGCCCCCTTGGCGCGGGCCGTCCTGACAAAATCCTGCCCCAGAACTTCAAGCATGCCGCCGCGCGTCAGCCGGGCCAGGTAGGCGGCGTTCACGAGCCCCAGCGTCAGGGCAGGCAGCAGCACGCAGCCGGGGGAGTCCCACCCCGCCACGCTCAGGCCGGGCACGTGCATGCCCAGTCCCACGCCCAGCAGCGGAGCCACGACGAAGGCGGGAATGCAGATGCCCGCCATGGACACCAGCATCACCCACCAGTCAATCCAGCGGTTTTTATACAGGGCCCCCAGAATCCCGGCGGGAATCCCCACCATGATGGAAATCACCATGCCGAGGACGCCCAGCTGGAGGGAAACCGGGAAGGACTGCCCGATCATGTCCGCCACGCTAATGCCCTCCTTCACCAGGGAAGGCCCCAGGTCGCCGTGGGCCAGCATGTTCCACCAATAGCGCCCGTACTGGACAAGGGCGCTCTGGTCCAGCCCGTAACTGGCCTGCAACTGGTGCAGAACGTGTTCGGGCAGCTTCTTTTCCCCCATGAAGGGATGGCCGGGGAGCATGCGGATCAGTAAGAACGTCACCGTTTCCAGCACAAAAATGACCAGAATCCCCTGCCCCATGCGTTTCAGGATCATCCTGGTCACGGCCGTTCCCCCTTTCCTGCGGCCTGCGGGGCGCGCAGGCTGATATCTTCAAACAAATGGTTGTCCAGCAGGAGGGGATGCCAGCCCTGCACCTCCGGCCTCTTCAGGTAGGAGCGCCTGGCCCAGTACAGCGGAATCACCGGGGATTCCGACAGCATCAGAACTTCCGCGCGGGCCAAAAGTGCCATGCGCTTTGTCTGGTCCCCCGTGGCCCGGCTTTCCGCCAGCAGGCGTTCATATTCCGGATGTGACCAGCCCGTGTTGTTGTTGCCGGAAGCGGCGCTCCACAAATCCAGAAAACTGGACGGGTCCAGGTAATCCCCGGACCAGGAGGAGGAACTCAAATCATACTGCATGGAATTCTGGGCGAATTTGTAGGCGGTCCATTCACAGGAACGTATCTCCACATGAATCCCCAGGTGCTTTTTCCACATGCCCTGGATGGCCTCCGCCATCGTCTTCTGCACCTCGCGGGAAGTAGTCATCAATTCCAGCCGGGGAAATCCCTCCCCGCCGGGAAACCCGGCCTCCTCCAGCAGGGCGCGCGCCTTTTCCGGATTGAATTCCACGCCGTGCGGCGTGCCGTACCCCGCGCCGTCCGGCGTGAAGCCGAAGCACGGCTGGCCTCCCCCGCACACCACGTCCCGCACCAAGGCCTCCCTGTCCACGGCCATGGAGAGGGCCTTCCGCACGCGGGCGTCCTTCAACGGCCCGTGCCCGGTATTCAGCCGGTAAAAAATAGTCACGTAATAATCGTCCTGGCAAAAGTCCGCCCCGCCGCGCTCCCGTGCGTACGCCGTCATCTCCGGCGGCACGTTGTTGGTCACGTGCATCTTGCCGTTGAAGAACATGCGGGTTTCCGTAAATCCGTTCACGGTGGGAAGAAAGCGGACGCCGTTCAGGCGGACCGCCGCGGCATTCCGGTACCGGGGATTCCGCCTCACCTCCACATAATCATTGAAACGGTGCTCCGCCATCACGAAGGGACCGTTGCCCACGGCCGCTCCGGGCCTAGTCCATGCCCCCGCCCGGCTCAGCATGCCTCCATGGGCCTCCACCGCATGGCGGGGGACCGGAAACCAGGTGCAGTGCAGAAGCAGCAGGGGAAGCTGGGGCATCGGGGAACGCATCGCCAGCTCCAGGGTATGGTCGTCCACGGCGCGCGCGCCCACATGCGCGGCATCCCACAAATCAGGGCGTCCGGCGCGGAGGTCTTCCAGCATGATGGCCGCCATCCGTTTTGCGGCATCCGGCGGCATTCCGGCGGGCCATTCCATCAGGGACGGCTCCCGGACCAGTTCTTCCAATTCCGGGGCATCCATGCCGTCCAGCTTCTTCCAGTCCACGCGGTCCAGCAGGGCCGCATCCAGCCCGTATTCCACGGCAAATGCGGAGCCGGGACCGAATAAAATCAGACTGCGGAAATTCCTGTTGTACGCCTCCGCATTCTTCAGAGGATAAAGCATGTCCGCATACCTGCCTCCGAACTCCGGATGCAGCAGGCGGTGGTAGGCATACACGAAATCATGGGCCGTCAGCGGAGTCCCGTCGCTCCACACGGCATCCTTCCGCAGGGAAAACCGCCATACGTCCGCTTCCGGATTGTGCGTCCACGATTCCGCCACGGCGGGATGAAAAACGGAATCCTTCCGGGAATCCCCGCGCAGCAGCCCCTCCATCACGGCGTTGATGATCTTGAAGTCGGAAACGGAGGTGGCTACGTGCGGGTCAAAACTCTGGGGCTCCGTGTTATTGCCCACAATCAGGATTCCGTCTTCCTGCGCCCGTTCCACGCTGGTACGCGTGTCGCATCCTGCAAGCAGGAACATCACGCAGAAAATCATGAACAGGCGCATGGCCGGATTCTGTCAGGTTTCCGCTTTCCGCGCAAGATTTCACCTGAAAGAAATTCACTTTGCGGACTGCCGTGATTCTGGTCTTTTCCTAGTCGCCAGCACTCCAAACTGGCTTTCCCCCGAACGCTTCCCTACCATTTTCCCATGTTTCAATTCAAACATCATCTGTTTTGCCTCCTGGCCCTGCTTGCAGGCGCCTCCATGGCGGCAGCGGCGGCGGACACGGCTCCCTGGCTCAGGGCCTGGATCGATGGGGAAGAAATAACGGGAACCACGCTGGAAAGCCGCTACAGCACCCCGGACGACGAACCTGCCAGCCCCGTCATCCGCTGGGAAAAAAGCGATTCGAGAAACGGCAAACCCGTTCTTGTCCAGCAGGGAAAGGACAAGGAATCCTACACGCTGACGGACAAGGACGCGGGCCAGTACTTCCGCATCATCGTGGGCAGCGGCACGAAAGACGCCATTGCCAGTCCGTGGATAGGCCCGGTGATCACGGAAAAGCAGGCGGAAAGCATTAATAACCGCTTCGATCCCGCCAACACCTACCAGGAAAACGTGGACGCCCTTCAGAAGGAACTGTCGGAAAAACTCAGGGGCGCCGTCTATTTCACCGTGGAAACCGGCAAGCTCCACGGCTCCCCCTACGCCATGGTCAACAACGAACGGGTACCCCTCCCGGAAGATATCCGGCCCTTCCGGGAAAACGGGAAAATCTATATAAACCAGCCTTTTGTTCAAGCCGTTTTCAAGAAGGAACTTCCGGACGAAATCATGGAGGAAGCGGGAGGCCAGAAAGCCTACGAAATAGGCAACGCAGCCAGGGCGCTGAAACTCAACCTCTGGCAGGGAGACAAGGAAAAAGCCCCCGTGCCCAATTTCCGGCTCCAGCCCATGGCCGAGGGCCTGGTGGTCTTCACTCCGGAGAAGAACATCTTCTCCCCGGTCAGGGACCGCGACCTGGTCAATGAAGCCATTAACCGGCTCTTCGACTTCAAGGCCAATGACGAACAGCTCCAGTGGTTCCGCGACGCCAAATTCGGCATGTTCATCCACTGGAACCCTTCCTCCCTGCTGGAACGGGAAATCAGCTGGGAACGCAATGCCGCTCGCCCCTTTGACAGCAACAGCGGCAAGAAGAACGTCATGGATTTCGAATACGATTCCACCTACCGCCGTTTCAACCCCAAACAATACGACCCCAAAAAATGGATGTCCGTCGCCAGGAAAAGCGGCATGAAATATGCGGTGCTGACGAGCAAGCACCACGACAGTTTCAGCAACTTCCCCTCCGCCTACGATACGTTCACCATCGCCAATACCCCCTACGGCAAGGACATCGTGGGCCAGTTTGCGGCGGCGGTACACGCGGCCGGGCTTAAACTGGGCTTCTACTACTCCGGGCGGGACTGGTACAATCCCTACTACCTGACCAACCAGCACTACCGCTATCTGGAATATTACTTCGGCCAAATCAGCGAACTGCTCACCCGCTACGGGCAGGTGGACATCATCTGGTTTGACAGCCTGGGCAGCAGCTCCCTCAACCAGTGGGACCCCCGCACCATGATCCGCCGCATCAAGCAATACCAGCCCGACATTCTGATCAACAACCGCATGAACGGCACCAGGGGCGGCAACAAGGGCCCCCTGGCGGAAAACCTGAAAGGCGATTTCCTGACTCCGGAATGCAAGCTGGGGCCGTTCAACGACAAAACTCCGTGGGAAAGCTGCATGACCGTGGCCGACATTCCCGGCACCCGCTGGACGGGCAACTGGTCCTACACCTCCAAGGCCAAAGTCAAGCCCGTGGAAGAATCCATCAAATTCCTGATCAACAACACAGTCAAGGACGGAAACCTGCTCTACAACATCGGGCCGACGCCGCTGGGCACCTTCGTCCCCGAACAGGCCGACACCTTCCTGGCCATGGGCAAGTGGATCGCCCCCTACCGTGAGGCTATCTACGGCACTCGCGGCGGCCCCTACAAGGATATGCCTTGGGGCGGAAGCTGCTACAAAACGAACCGCAACGGCAAAAAAACCGTTTACCTCCACGTCAGCCCCCTGATTGCGCAGAAAGGAAAAGAACTGAAAGGTTCCGAACCCTTGTTCATCAAGGACACCGGCGACAAATTCACCAGGGCGACCGTAATCGTGGACGGTACGTTCAACGGAAAGGAAGCCAGGCTGGAGAAGGAAGGCGGCCAGTACAAAATCACGCTCCCCGCAGGCATGTCCTGGGACAAGTGGGATACCGTCATCAAGCTTCAATAACCGCTCTTTTTCATCAGAAAACAGACAAGGCAGCAGGCCGGTCCCGGTATCATCCGGGGCCGGCTTTTATTCTTCCCGGAGACTCATGGGGCCGCCTTCCGTCTCCTGCGAGGAACGGTCAAAGCAATGGAAGGGGCAATATTCCCGCAACATGACCGATTTCTTCCGCCTTGTTCCCGCAAAGCGGCTTCCGCAGGCATGAAAAACCCCGCAAGGACCATGCGGGCCGTTGCGGGGCAGTCCTCCGTATCAGGAGGAAAAAAGCAGTGTCAGCTTACTTGTTCTGAGCCTTTTTGGCAGCTTCAATCTGGGCCTTGATCCGGTCCTTGTTGGCAAGAATTCCAGCCTTGATGCGGGGAGCCTGCTGGCCCGCTTCCGTACCCGGCTTCAATTCCGCGACCTTGTCCAGGATCAACACGGCGCCGTCCACGTCACCGGTGGAATTCAGGAAAGTGCCGAATTCCATCATCAGCAATTCCTGCTGGGTTTCCGGAAGGAGCTTGTCACGGTTGGGATAGGACTTGACCACCTGAAGGGCTTCGGCAGGCGTGGTATTGGCCGTCATCTTGCCGGCCAGGTAATCCTGCACTTCCTTCTGTTCCTTCTTGAGCTGGTCGGCGTGGGCGTCCGCAGCCTTCAGACCGGACTTGTCGTCCTTGTCCAGCTTCTTGATTTCCGCCTTCACGTCACCGTAGAAATTGTCCACATAATCCTTGGGAGCCAGCTTGAGCACTTCCATCAGCGCGGCAACCTTGGCTTCATCCGTGGAAGCCTTCGCAACGTTGGCTTCCGCCGCCTGAAGGGCTTCCTTGTTCTTCAGGGCGTCCTGCATGGCTTTCATCACGTCTTCCCTGGGCCTTCCGCCCACAAAGCCGCCGAAGGGCTTGCCGGAAGCATCCGCAAACACCACGGTCGGAAAACCCGTCACGCCGTACTGTTCGGCAAGCTTCTGGTTGGCCGCCTTCACTTCAGCGGACTGTTCCTTGCTGCGCGGGTAATCCAGCTCCAGCAGCACAAAGTTCTTCTGGGCTTCCTTCTGGAAATCAGGCTTGCTGAACACATTGGCGCGGAGCTGCATGCAGGGCGGGCACCAGTCGGAGCCGGTGAACTCGATCATCAGGTCCTTCTTCTGTTCGGCAGCTTCCTTCTTGGCGGCGTCCATATCGGTCAACCACCCCTCCGCGGCAAAGCAGGGTGCGATGCAGGCGGCAACAACTATTGGCAGAATTTGTCTAATCATAGCTACAATTAATATTGAAGGGTCGGACACGCGCCGTCAATCTCCCGTTCAATCATTTTTAGAAAACATCCAAAATGGCGCATCATATCCGGTTAAAATGACAGACGGGCCAAATACGGCCATTAAACGCCATCCTTCCCTTTTCTCCGGAACAGCCTCCGAGCAATCCAATGCCATACCTTTCCGACGTATCTCCTGTTTTCAGGACAATGCGGGCCCCCAGCCACAGGCTATTTCCCTCATTTTCCGCAAGAAAGAATCGGGAGGCATGCCACACCGCATCCCACAGCAAAAACCCGCAGCAGCTCAGGCGTTGCGGGGCAGTCTTCCGGAGCGGGAAAAGAAAACAATTACTTGTCCTGCTTCTTCCGAGCCGCGTCAACCCGGGCCTTGACACGGTCCTTGTTGGCAAGGATTCCGATTTTGAAGAGAGAAGCGTACCGTCCGGTTTCCGTATCGGGAGCCAGCTCCACCACCTTGTCCAACATCAATACGGCGCCGTCCACGTCGCCGGTGGAATCCAGGTAGGCGCGGAACTCCGCCATCATTAAATCCTGCCGGGGTTCCGGAAGAAGCTTGTCGCGGTTGGGATAAGCCCGGACCGCTTGGAGAGCCTCGGCAGAGGGGGTCTTGGCCGTTATCTTGCCGGCCAGGTAATCCTGCACTTCCTTCCGTTCCTTCTGGAGCCGGGCGGCACGGATGTCCGCAGCCTTCAGACCGGACTTGTCGTCCTTGTCCAGCTTCTTGATTTCCGCCTTCACGTCACCGTAGAAATTGTCCACATAATCCTTGGGAGCCAGCTTGAACACTTCCATCAGGGCCACGGCCCTGGCTTCATCCGTGGAAGCCTTCGCAACCTCGGCTTCCGCCGCTTGGAGAGCCTCTTTGTTCTTCAAGGCGTCCTGCATGGCTTTCATCACGTCTTCCCTG
>NZ_KQ971100.1:30455-34242 GCF_001580195.1 Akkermansia sp. KLE1798 | reverse complement strand
CGCCGAAGGGCTTGCCGGAAGCATCCGCAAACACTATAGTCGGAAAACTCGTCACGCCGTACTGTTCGGCAAGCTTCCGGTTGGCCGCCTTCACTTCAGCGGACTGTTCCTTCCTGCGCGGATAATCCAGCTCCAGCAGCACGAAGTTTTTCCTGGCCTCCTGCTGGAAATCCGGCTTGGTGAGCACATTGGCGCGGAGCTGCATGCAGGGAGCGCACCAGTCGGAGCCGGTGAACTCGATCATCAGATTCTTCTCCTGTTCGGCGGCTTCCTTCCTGGCGGCGTCCATATCGGTCAGCCACCCCTCCGCGGCAAAGCAGGGCGCCATGCAGGCGGCGGCAATTATCGGCAGAATTTGTCTGATCATAGCTAGGATTTCACATTAAGACGGCGCCTGCCGTCTGTCAATCTTCATCCCAATCATTTTTGGAAAATATCCAAAATGCCACATCCGCCACCTTGTAAGACAAAACACGGCTTTCGTTGGAACCGGCTCTCCCGGCAACATGGAAGGAGTGACACTATTGCACCAATTCCGGGATTGCCTTTCGGCCTCTTTTCCCTTATGTACTGGACCTGTTATGAATACGGTTTTAATCATCGGAGCAGGCGGCGTAGGCCATGTGGTAGCCAATAAATGCGCGCAACTGCC
Organism: Akkermansia sp. KLE1798; assembly: GCF_001580195.1. NCBI lineage: Bacteria > Pseudomonadati > Verrucomicrobiota > Verrucomicrobiia > Verrucomicrobiales > Akkermansiaceae > Akkermansia > Akkermansia sp. KLE1798. The sequence continues at coordinate 33,590 of NZ_KQ971100.1, read as the reverse complement.
GGACATCTTTCAAAACATTCATCTGGCATCCCGTACGAAAAGCAAATGCGACGCCATTGCGGAAGACGTGCGCGCCAGAACGGGCATCAGCATCACCACGCACGCCGTGAATGCCGACGACGTGGACGCCACCGTGGCCCTGATCCGCGAGGTAAAACCGCAATTGCTCATCAACGTGGCACTCCCCTACCAGGACCTGGCGCTAATGGATGCCTGCCTGGAAACGGGCGTCAACTATCTGGACACCGCCAATTACGAGCCCCGGGACGTCGCCAAGTTCGAATACTCCTGGCAGTGGGCCTACCAGGACAAATTCCGCAAGGCCGGGCTCTTCGCCCTGCTCGGTTCCGGATTTGATCCGGGCGTGACCAACGTCTTCACGGCCTGGGCGCTCAAGCACCATTTTGATGAAATCCACACGCTTGACATCATCGACGTCAACGGAGGCGACCACGGCAAAGCCTTCGCCACCAATTTCAATCCGGAAATCAACATCCGCGAGGTGACGGCCCCCTGCCGCCACTGGGAAAACGGAGCCTTCCGGGAAACGCCCGCCATGAGCATGCACCAGAGCTTCAACTGCCCGCAGGAAGTGGGCACCTATGAAATCTACCGCATGTACCATGAAGAAATGGAAAGCCTGGTCAAGCACATCCCGACCATCCGCCGGGCGCAATTCTGGATGTCCTTCTCCCCGAACTACCTCAAGCACCTGGAAGTGCTGCAGAACGTGGGCATGACCCGCATTGACCCGGTCACGTACAACGGCGTGGAAATCATTCCGCTGCAATTCCTGAAAGCCGTGCTGCCGGACCCCGGAGACCTTGGCAAGACGACCAAGGGAAAAACCTGCATCGGCAACGTCATCACCGGCGTCAAGGACGGCAAATTCAAGGCCGTGTACATCTACAACATTTGCGACCACGAAAAATGCTTTGAGGAAGTAGGCTCCCAGGCCATCTCCTACACCACGGGAGTTCCCGCCATGATCGGCGCGGAAATGATACTCACGGGCAAATGGTCCGGCGCCGGAGTCTTCAACATGGAGCAGAACGACCCGGATCCGTTCATGGAGGAGCTCAACAAGCGCGGCCTGCCCTGGCACTGTATCGAGCTCACGGAAGAACAGGCGAAAAACCTGCAAGTCCAGTAACTCCCTCCGTCTCCCGGTTTCTTCCTCTTTTCAGGACCGTTCCGCCTCACGGCAGGGACGGTCCTTTTTATTCCCTTTTCCATGACGTACTGTTTTCATGACCGAGTCTTTGCAGTGCTGCCGGGGACTTCATTCCGAGCCGGGAAAAAGACCGGGCTTCCTGCCCTCTCCCGGAACCCGCCGCGCCAGCCCCGGCTCCTGGGGACCGTGGCCCCGGTATGACGACTGGTTCAGGCAGAGGAGCCGCAAAAGTCCATTGTTCTTTCAGCCCCCTCCATGGCCGAGGCGTTCCACAGGATGATATCCGGAATGCGGCCCCCTCCCCTCTTCCCATGCCGGATGGGGAAGAAAACGGGATTTGCCGCCTCCTTTTCCAAAAGGAACGGGAATGGAACTCGCAGGACTCATCCGGGATTTTTTTTCTGGCATGAAGGAACATCCCTGTCAATAATGGGGAAGCCATGAAATTCATTGCTCTGTTCTTCATCTTTCTGCTTCAAATTGCGTGGGCGGAAGAACCCTGGAAAATCGCCATCATCGGAGATACGCACGACGCGCCCCCGCGCATGGAAGGAAGCGAAGGCGTGGCCGTCAATTTCATCAAGACCCTTTACGGAGAAATCCTGAAGCACCAGGTGGACATGGTCATCCAGGTGGGCGACATGGCGGACATTCAGGGAAGCGCGCCCGTGAAGGGGCTTGCCAAACGTAAGGAACTCAACAAAATGTTGGAGGAAAAGGGTATTCCCTTCTACGCCCTGCGCGGCAACCACGAAGCCATTCCCGAGCGCGCCGTTCAATTCCGCGAACTCTTCATGCCCACCCGCAAACAGGGAGCCAAAGGACTGGCGACCAGAAAGCTCAACTACGGCATCCGCCACAAGAATGCCTCCCTGTACTTCATGGACATCGACCTGACGCCGGCCCAGCTGGTGGACTTCAGCGCGTGGATCAAGAAAAACAGAAGCAAGGCGAACTCCGCCCCCCGCCATTGCCTGGTGTTCACCCACCGGACCCTGCAAACGCCCATGCAATTCCGGGAATGCCTGTGGGGCCGCTACAACGACAGCGCCGCCGACCAGCAGAACATCTTTTACCGCAACCTCCGGGAAGCCGGCGTGCGTTTTGTCGTCACGGGTCACCTGCACGCCCACGACCTCTACACGATCACCTCCCCGGACATGAAGCACAGGCTGACCTCCCTCATCTGCGCCCCCGCCGGGAACAAGGTGCTGCCTCTGCCGCTGCTGCTGCCCACAAAATCCCGGGTCAAGACCCTCCAATACCGTTCCGGCATCACGGCCTACTACATCCTGACCATCCATCCGGACTCCATGACGCTGGACACCTACGCCGCCCCCAACAACGGCACCACGGACAAGGGCCCCCAAAGCGACGAATTCAAGAAACTCCCTTCCTACCGGATTCCGATGGATTAAAGGAAAGAACATTCCTTCCCTGTTTACCGGAAAGGAAACTGGACGCGCTTAAGCTTTCCGGATAAACTCCCTTCCACCTTGGAATGCCAGGGCAGAAGGAAGGAACATGCCCACCTCCCTTCTGCCGGACAGCGCCAACCTCAAGCTCACAGAAAATTCCCGGGACACCGGCGATTGCTGCAAGTTATTGAGGACTGCATATTGACATCATGGAAACAATAAACGGCGGGTTGGAAATATCCCTCTGATAAACAGGTTGGCGCAAAACATCCTCTGCCCACCTGAACATCAGCCGGATACCTCCCCTGCCGTCGCACCTCACACGAGGTGCGTGGATTGAAACTTTTGATTTTATGATAAGCGGGAGTTTTTTCTGGTAGTCGCACCTCACACGAGGTGCGTGGATTGAAACACGATTCCCCGCGGGGATGTTGGTCCTCAGGGAGTCGCACCTCACACGAGGTGCGTGGATTGAAACTCTTGCCGTCGCCAGGGCAGCTATGGACCCGGACGGTCGCACCTCACACGAGGTGCGTGGATTGA
>NZ_KQ971100.1:29389-30355 GCF_001580195.1 Akkermansia sp. KLE1798 | reverse complement strand
GTCGCACCTCACACGAGGTGCGTGGATTGAAACAATCAGGAGAACTAAAAAATCTAAAAAACGGTTGTCGCACCTCACACGAGGTGCGTGGATTGAAACCGGCGGCCCTGGCCAGGCGCACCCGTGGGTGGCCGTCGCACCTCACACGAGGTGCGTGGATTGAAACGGGGTTCACATGATGGTCGGAGTCTGGATACTCTGTCGCACCTCACACGAGGTGCGTGGATTGAAACTTCCAACATGAGGGAACGCATGTTGGCGACGAATGTCGCACCTCACACGAGGTGCGTGGATTGAAACCGCCCCTGTCGTCAACGGGTCCGGCGTCATGGTCGTCGCACCTCACACGAGGTGCGTGGATTGAAACGGTGGTCTCTGCGGTCTGCAGTAAAGTAGCGGAAGTCGCACCTCACACGAGGTGCGTGGATTGAAACATGTTTGGTTCAGGCGGTTTTGCGGTCGGTGACGGTCGCACCTCACACGAGGTGCGTGGATTGAAACCCTATGTTGTCGGAAGCGACGGACATCATTGCCCGTCGCACCTCACACGAGGTGCGTGGATTGAAACCTCTAAATTTATCTGTACTATCGTAAGACATGAGGTCGCACCTCACACGAGGTGCGTGGATTGAAACTGTTCTTGGCAATGAGCGGATGGCCCAACGGGCAGTCGCACCTCACACGAGGTGCGTGGATTGAAACATCGCCCATGAAGACGGCGCGCTTGAAATTGGCGTCGCACCTCACACGAGGTGCGTGGATTGAAACCGCCTCTGCTTCATCACGGTCCACGTCCTCAACTCGTCGCACCTCACACGAGGTGCGTGGATTGAACCCCCCCATTTTTGAGCGGCCTGATGGGCTGTCAACGTCGCACCTCACACGAGGTGCGTGGATTGAAACTATTTGTGATTCACTCATTGGCGGCTTCTTGCAGTCGCACCTCACACGAGGTGCGTGGATTGA
>NZ_KQ971100.1:0-29289 GCF_001580195.1 Akkermansia sp. KLE1798 | reverse complement strand
CGCACCTCACACGAGGTGCGTGGATTGAAACCATTTGCCCTGTTGAATGTAAATATCGCCGTCCGAGTCGCACCTCACACGAGGTGCGTGGATTGAAACCATGATGCACGGGTCCAGGTCCGGGAGCTTCATGCAGTCGCACCTCACACGAGGTGCGTGGATTGAAACATCAGGTTTCTGGCTTCATAGATTTTCTGTTTCAGGTCGCACCTCACACGAGGTGCGTGGATTGAAACTGAAGAAACTTGCCTGCATTATGAGGAAGAATATGTCGCACCTCACACGAGGTGCGTGGATTGAAACCACGTGGAACATTTATTCAGATATGCCGGAAAATGTCGCACCTCACACGAGGTGCGTGGATTGAAACCGGCAAATCTTTGAGAGGTATCTGCTCGTCATGGGTTGCACCTCACACGAGGTGCGTGGATTGAAACGTCATGACTGCCGTGTACCAGGATGCGGCGGGACGTCGCACCTCACACGAGGTGCGACTAAACCATTCGGGGAGGCGTTGGAATATCCATCAGAGCGGAGAGCAGAAAGAAGAAAACCGTATTTCCCTGACGTGATTATGTTCGCGATGGTTTCTGCACAAAGATTCCGTCCAAGTATTCCGCCTTGCTGTCCAGCCCATTCAACCGTTTGTTTCCTCATGGCCGAATTCCGGCTGAAGGTTTTGTTCTTCCACGGCCTACCTGTTTCCCGCCAAAAAGCAATCGCCGCTTCCATGAAGTCTTTTTTCCTGCCGGATGTAAATCCGCCTTTCCTTGCCTCTCCACCAGCCTCTCAATTTGACTTTTTTCGCATCCGCGCTTCCACCCACGGGATATTTTCCCTTCAGCTTCCGTATTTCATTTTTTCTTTTCCTCCCAGTTTCAGGCCGTTTCCATTCGGGCGGCCCACGCATTTTTGCGCTCCACAACCCGTACCCTGCCGCAGGGAAAAAATAGCCGGGAGAAAGGAGGACAGGCGGGAAGTTATTCCCTTTTATTTTGTCCTGATGCTCCGGATTCCATAGTAGGCGGCCGCGCCGCGGTTAACATAGTCCTCCGGCGATTCGGACAGGTCCACCCAGAAGATGAAGGAACACCAGGGCGACGGACGGACGAAGGGCGGAACGGAAAGGTCCCGGATTCCGGCTTTCTTTTGTTCCAGAATCATGCTGACGCGCTCCCGGTGCTGACGGTACATCAGCAGGTGGTCGTACAGCGTGGAGGCAATGCATGCTCCGGAGAAGACCAGAAAGAAGACAATGAATATCCGCGGACGGGGAACAGCGCCGGGAAGACCGTACCAGACATGGATCAGCGTCATGACGCCCGTACCGAACAACACGGTTGCAGAGAACATGGCGTGGTCCGCCGGAATCACGGCGGCACAGAAGGAGAGCGCCATGGCATATGCCGTCACTACACAGGCCGCTGCCGTTCCCATTTCCGTTTTCCACGGAAGAAACGCCTTCCGGTCCCTGCCAGAATGTTTCCACAGTACCCAGGCCGCAGCCAGGCCCAGCAAGAGGGGAAGCGCCAGGTATTCATGCATTCTGGCGAGCAGGACGGGAACGGATTCCAGCCTGTCCGGAATACCGGAGAGAGGCACGGCGCAGCCGGGCGCGGCGGAGTTCATCCGGGCCGAGACTCCAGGGGCGAACAGCATGCAGCACGAGCCCGCCACGTGTGCCGCAAGACCGCCGTAAAACCATAGCGGCAGTTTTTTCCGCCGGACCACGCGGACGAAGAAGAACAAGATTCCCAGCAGGAGCCACGTTCCGGGGATGTTGTTTTCATTGGTCATGCCCGCCAGGAATCCCAGAACCAGCACGGACACCCACCTGCGCCAACCGGACGGCGCTTCGTTTTCCGTTTCCGCCAGACCGCGGTACAGGCACAGGAATCCCAGCCACAGGGCGGCGGCCCAGGAATAGTTGGTTGCCCCGGAGAGCCAGTAAATGGTGACGCCGGGACGGGCCGTACAGGTGAACAGCAGGAGCAGGCCCAGTCCGAACAGCCGCACGTCCGGCCAGGAGCGGGGATTTACCCTTCGCCCGGCGGCCAGGTAGAACATCATCAGCGCCAGACCGACCTGCACCAGAGGATTGAGCAGGATAAAGAACCATTTGCCGGCCGTCGCCACCGCAAATGCCAGATATTCCCCTATCCTGGGATTCCAGGTCATGTAGGAGTCCACACAGCGCTCCCAGACCAGGGTGAATGAAAAACGGTGTTCCATGCCGGTCAGGGCATGGTGGTACGTATCGGACGTGAACGGGCTCCACCAACTGAGCAGAGCCACATACAGGAGGGAGGCGAGAATTATCGCCCAAAACCACAGCCTGGACGCGCGGGGAGAAGGCATCAGTTCTGGTCCGGTTTCCTTTTTCTCAGCGCCGGGGGAAGGTCCAGGTCTTCCCCGTCCAGAATGAGGGGGCGCACCCGGGCGAACAAGCCGTGCCCGGCGCGTTCTTCCTCGCCCTCCGCGGGGGGAGTGCCTTCTTCCAGCTCCTTGATGTCGGGAGCGGGTTCCGGTTCTTCCTCCGGTTTTTCATCCGTCCCGCCTTTTTCCTCCTCAAGGGAGCTTTCCGGGAGCGACTGGACAATATCCGGCACCGGGAGGACCGGCCTTACCGGGACCAGTTCCTCTTCCAGCTCGTGTTCATTGCTCTTGACGGAGGGAACGGGCCGCTCCGGTTCGGGTTCCGGCATTGCCGCCGGGGGAGAGGGCTGGATGGTTTTCCCGGCTCCGACAAAAAGACTTTCTTCCGGCACCAGCTCCGGTTCCGCAGGCGCCCCCGTTTCCGGTTTCAGGGACGGGACGGGACGGGACGCCGTTTTTTCCGCCGGCACGACACCCAGTACAGTCAATGCCAGACGGTCATCCATGCCGTCCGCCACGCTCGCGCCGATATGGAGGCGCACGGAACCGCCCAGCATTTCCGCCATGCCGTTCACCAGCATTTCCAGACGCTGGAGGGTCAGGGAAGCTCCGCCGCGGACCAGCACCAGAACATCGTCCACCGCACTCAGGCGCTTTTCCAGAAAGAGGGGGGAATTTTTCACCTGCGCCAGTATTTCCTCCACAGGGGCGTTCACGGAAGATTCCCCCACGCCGAAGGAACAGATGCCCTTCCCCGCTCCGGCCACGCGCAGCAGGTCGTCCAGACCGACCTGGAGCAGGCTCCCGGAGGAGTCGAGAAGGGAGGGAACGATCAGCACGGCGCGCGCCATGAGGGCATTGACGACGGAGAAGGCTTCCAGCACTCCCTTGTCGGAATCAATCAGGCTTTCCATGGCGTCGTTGTCAAAGCGCAGCACCATGTCCGAGTACAGGGCCAACCGGGCCAGCGCTTCATCCGCAAGGGCGGAACGGCGTTCCCCCTCAAAGCCGAAAGGACGGATAACGACGCTGACGACATAGGCGCCCTGTTCCTTGGCAAGCCGCGCGACTTCCGGAGCCACGCCGGACCCCGTACCGCCGCCAAGCCCGGCGGCGATGACGGCCAGGTCACAGCCTTCCAGGACCCGCAGGATGGCGGATTCACTTTCCCGCGCCGCCTGGGCGCCCACGGAGGCGTCCCCGCCCGATCCCAGCCCCCGGGTGATTCTGGCGCCCAGATGAATCTTGCAGGGGACGGAGGAGGCGTTCAGCAGGCGCGCGTCCAGATTCATGGCGCATACGGAGGAGGTCTGCGGCGCCAGGGCCAGCACTTCCTCCATGACCTTGGTGCCTGCGGAACCTGTGCCGAAGAGGCAGGTTTTTCCGGACCGCGCGGCCGGTTCCCGTGTAGAAAAGTCCAGCATGGTGATAGGGGGGATGGGGGGTGTCAGGAACGTTCCTTGGAGAAGAGGCCGAAGAGGCGGCCCAGCCAGCTCCGCTGCGGCGGCAGTTCCGCGTCCAGAATCTGGGCGTAGCGGATCAGGCCGATGGCCGTGCAGTACCGCGGGTCATCCAGGTAGGAGGGGACTCCGTTTTTGGACAGCGTGGGGCGGCTGATCGCCACGCCGAATACGTGGGAGGCGAGTTCCCCCACGCCGCGCATCAGGCTGGCGCCTCCGCACAGATAGACTCCGTGGCAGCGGTTGCCCTTGAAGGTGTCCTTGGGCAGGGAGGATTTGACCAGATTGAAGATTTCCAGCAGACGGGAACGGATGATTTCATTGAGCACGTTGCGTTCAACCGCGGCGTCCTTCATGCCGCCTTCCCCGCGCACGCGTACCATTTCATTGGTTTTCCCGGAGAAGCTGTTGGCGTCACCCTCCGTTTTTTTCAGCAGTTCCGCCTGCGGCAGGGGGATGCCGGTCATCAGGGTGATGTCGTTGGAGATATGGTCCCCGCCCAGCGGCACGCAGCCGGAGGCCACGAGCTGGCCGTCCAGATACAGAACGTAGTCCGTGGTGCCCGCACCCATGTCTATCAGGAGCGCACCCGCCTGCTTCACCTGCCTGTTGAGCACGAACTGGGCCGTGGCGATGGGCGCAAAGACCACGTCCGCAATGTCCAGGGGCACTTCCCTGACGCAGCGGAAGGAGTTGGTGATGCGGGATTTGATGCCGTGGATGATGTGGCAGTCAATGTCCAGCGTTCTGCCGGTCAGCCCGGCGGGATTGGTCAGGTTTTCCTGCCCGTCCACGGAGAAGAGGCCCGGCACGCGGTGCAGGACGAATTGTTCCGGCCCCAGGGCCACGTCGCGGGCGATTTCCGTCACCTCGTCCATGTGCTCCTGGGAAATGATGCTTTCATCCGGAGGCAGGCGGAAGGTGCCGCGGTTGTTCTGTCCCACGATGTGGGCGCCCGTCACGGAGAGGTAAACGGTCATGATGTCCACGTCCGCATGGTCCTGGGCCATGTTCCAGGCGTCGTAAACGCACTGGATGACCTTGGAGGTGTCTTCTATTTCTCCGCGCACCACCCCCTCGCTAGGAACTTCACCCACGCCGATGATCGTCACGGTCGCGTCCGGCTTCACTTCGCCCACGACCATGCAGGTTTTGCTCGTGCCTATTTCAAGCCCTACGTGAATTTTTGTCTTAGCCATGAAAGTCAAGGAACTATCAACGTCCTCACACCTGATAGCACATCAGGCTTCATTGATCAAGAAAGCCCGTGCGAACATACACAAAAAACACGGCCTGAAACCGCAGAGGACAGGTTAAAGTCCCGTGGGATGGCGCACCAGAAAGTTCCTGGTGTTCCGGCCGTCCACTCTCCAGCGGGGGCCTTCGCCGCGCCTGCCACTGCCGGAAGTGTCAAACCGGAGGCCGCAGATGACCAGGAAAACGTGCCCGTCCTTGGCATAAACGGAGATCCAGTCCCCGGTCCCTTTCTGCCCGTAATTCAGAAACAGCTTGGAATGGCGGGTGGAAGTCAGGAGGCCGGCTTCTTTCAGGACAAAAGAGGTGCTTCCGGAGCAGTCGTAATGAGTATCATAGTGCTTCCTGTGGCCGCCGCCCATCCGGTAGGGTTTGTTGACCAGGGAATTGGCGGCTGCGATAGCCCGTTTCACCTGGACGGGGGCATTCCTGGGAGGAATGGCTTTCCCGTTGTGAAGAACGGCCGTCTTCCCGGGAACGAAGCTGTAGGCGGGGAGGCGCGCAGGGGCTTCGACTTGGCGTTGGGAGGAGGAGCAGGAGGAGAGTATAAGCCCGGCAAACAGAGCGGAAACCAGGCAAAGGGGTTTTTGAACCGCAAATGTCATAAGGACTATAAACTGCTCAAATCCGCCTCCTTTGGCAAGAAAATAAATTCGCCCCGTCCACATTGCGTAGTAGCCGGGGCGAATTTGTTAACAATATTTAGCTGTCGGAACGGGTGCGGGCATCCTTTTCCACGGCCGCCCACAGGGAGTCCAGAGAGGCCTGGACCTTGGGCAGCGCCTCCTTCACGGGCTCGCCCGGCCTGCCGTGGCCGAAGAGGTAGTATTTGATCTTGGGTTCCGTGCCGGAGGGGCGCACCGCAAAGCTGCGGCCGTCCGCCAGGTCCACAAAGATCATCTTTTCCGCGGGGATGGGATCGCCTTCCACGTCCACCATGTCTCCCTTGGAAAAGTCGCGGATGCCGCTGACGGCGACGCCGTCCAGTTCCGCGGGAGGATTGGCGGAATAGGATGCGGAGAGGGCCGCAATTTTAGCGGCGCCGTCCGCACCTTCCATGACCAGGGATTTGCCCATTTCCAGATAGACGCCGAATTTTTCAAAGAGCTCATGCAGGAGTTCCAGCAGGCTTTTTCCGGCACTTTCCGCATAAGCGGCCAGCTCCGCAAAGATGATGGCGGCGGAGTTGGCATCCTTGTCGCGCACGAAGTCCTGGGCCAGGTAGCCGTAGCTTTCCTCCCCGCCGAACACGAAATAGCGGCTGTATTGCAGGCGCAGGGCCCGCGTCTGCTCCTCGCTCATCCTGCGGTAGTCCCTGCGTTTTTCCGCCGGGATGGCTTCCTCGTATTTTCCAAGCTTCTGGGCAATGTATTTGAATCCCGTGAGCACGTTAACCACTTCATACCCGAAGTGGTGGCCGATGGCGTCCTGCAGCCCGGTGGTGACGAATGTTTTCACCATGACGGCGCGGGAACGGTTGGAGTCATTGATGATGCCGAGTTCCGACATGCTCATGCAACGGTACCACGCCAGCAGGGAGCCGATCTGGTTGCCCGTCAGAAGGTGCATTTTTCCGTCTTCCCCGCGCACGGCCACGCCCATGCGGTCCGCATCCGGGTCCGTGGCGATGACGATGTCCGCTCCGGAAGCGTCCGCCTGTTCAATGGCCATGGCCAGTGCCGGCGGATTTTCCGGATTCGGGGAAGCCACGGTCGGGAAGCGGCCGTCCTGTACGTCCTGCACCGCCACGGTCTGCACGTTGCAGCCCAGTTCCTTCAGCAGCGGAACGATGATGTGGCCGCCCGTGCCGTGCAGGTTGGAGTAAACGATTTTGGCGCCTCCTTTGGAGAAGAGTTCCGGACGCAGAAGCACGGATTTCAGCCTGTCCATGTAAATGCGGTCAAAGGAGGAGTCCAGCACGTGGAGTTCTCCTCTCCGGTTTTCTGGCAGGGGTTCGTATTCTTCCGAGGTCAGGGCGTTCACTTCCGCAATCACCGCCTTGTCATGCGGGGGAACAAGCTGGGCGCCGTCGCTGAAATAGGCCTTGAAGCCGTTGTCGTGGGAAGGATTGTGGCTGGCGGTCAGCACGACGCCGGAGTCCGCATTCAATTCACGGATGGCAAAGGAGATTTCCGGCGTGGCGCGGGGGCTGTCGAACAGATAGACGTCGCAGCCCAGGTCCGTGCCGATTCCGGCACAGAATTCGGCAAAGTCACGGGAGAAATGGCGCGTATCGTGCCCGATGACCAGCCGGGGCTTTCTTCCCGGGTCCGTAGCCTCCACGTGTTTTTTCACATAGATGATCAGGCCGCGCATCGCACGCCCCACGTTGAAGTAGTTCATGCAGGCCGTTCCCACGCAGGGATATTCCGGACGGCCGTTCACGCCGCCCTTCCCTTCTTCCGCAGCCGTGACCACATTGCCGATGGTGCGTCCACGGAGCCCCCCCGTGCCGAAAGCCAGGGTTTTGTAAAAACGGTCATTCAGTTCCTGCCATTGTCCGGCGGCGGCCAGTTCCTCCACGGCCTGGCGCGCCACGGGAGACTTCGTTCCCGCCAGAAGAAGGCGGATGTTGGTCAGGGAAGATTCCAAAAGCCTACCCTCTTTCACGGCATTCGTCAGGGATTCGTCCAATGTATTCATGCTGGCGGAATACTACATCATGCATCCTGTTTGACAATAGCTCTTTCCTCCATGCCTTGAGAAAAAACAGCCATCTTTCCTCCGGCCGCCCGCCGGGAGGGAATCCCGGCCCTTCCGCCGCATCCCTTTTACAGGGACTGGCGGTCGTACAGCTCCCGGTACAGGGGGCAGGAGGCATACAATTGCTCATGGGTGCCGTCCCCTACGATGCGGCCATCCTCAAATACCAGAATGCGCGTCGCCACCCGGATGGAGCTGAAGCGGTGGGCCACAATCAGCGCCGTTCTGCCTTCCACCAGCCGGTCCAGTTCATGCTGTATCTGTGCCTCGCTTTCCGCGTCAAGGGAGGCGGTGGCTTCGTCAAGAATCAGGATGGGAGCGTCTTTCAAAAACGCGCGGGCAATCGCCACGCGCTGGCGCTGGCCTCCGGACAGGCCGCTTCCGCCGTCGCCAAGCACGGTCTGGTAGCCCTCCGGCATGCCCATGATGAACTCGTCCGCGGAAGCGGAACGGGCGGCGGCGATGACTTCCTCATCCGTGGCGTCCTGGCGCCCCAGCCGGATATTTTCCATGATGGTGCCGTGGAACAGCACGGGATGCTGGGAGACGAAGGCGATGTTTTTGCGCACGTCGTGCAGGGTTGCGGCCCTCACGTCCACGCCGTCCACAAGCACGGCGCCGGAACTGACGTCGTAAAACCTGGGCAGAAGGCTGGCGAAGGTGGTTTTCCCCGCTCCGCTGGGCCCCACGAGCCCCACCACCTCACCGGGGCGGATGTGGATATCAATGCCGTTCAGCACATGGCGGGCTCCGTCGTAGGAGAAGGAAACATGATCGTAGTCCAGCCTGCCCGCCGCACGCCCCAGCGGAACGGGATCGGAAGGCTCCGGCATGGTGTCCGGCTCTTTCAGAATGTAGTTGATGCGCTCCAGGGAGGCATACGCGCTTTTCAGGTTGGTGAGGGTGACGCCCAGGCGCTTGAGCGGGTCATAGCACATGAACAGAGCCGCGGCCAGGGCCGTAAATTCGGCTTTGGTCATGCCCATTTCATTTCCCTTCACCAGCAGGATGCCCAGGCCCAAAGCCGTCACGATTTCCAGGACCGGCACCAGGAAATGCCTGTATTTTACCGTCCTGAGGTTGATTTGAAAAAACCGCTGGATCAGCCCCAGGAATAATCCCACCTGCTGTTCCTGCATGCCGTAGGAGCGGATTTCACGCTGGGCCGCCAGGTTTTCCTGCGCGGCGGCGGTGATGTTCCCCAGTTCCTCCTGCGCCAGCTTGGCTTTCTTCATGATGCGGCGGCCGAAAAAGCGGATGGGCCACACCGCCAGGGCAATCAGCCCGAGATTCAGCAGCACGATGGCCGTATGCGGATTGACAAAGACCTGGTAAACGAGAAATCCCAGCGCGGCCAGCAGTGTAAGGGGCTGCTTGATGATGTCATTGGCCGCCACAACCAGGCCGCTCTGCACGCCGGCGGCGTCATTCAGCAGGCGGCTGATAAGGTCTCCGCGCTTCTGGCGGTCGATGAACGACAGGGGAAGGGTTTGCAGCCTGGAAAAGGCGTCCAGCCGGATTTCCTCCAGCACCTTCATGCTGACGATGCTGATCCAGTACACGTTGAAGAAGGTGCCTATTCCCCTGATGGCAAATATCAGCGGCAACAGGGAACATACCGCGACAAGCACGGCGACATGCATGTGTTCCGGAGCCACCGTCCGGGCAATGATGTCATGCACTTCCGGCGGAATTTGCGTATTGTCGAATACCACGGGGAATACCTTGGCAATCATCACGGGAAAGCCGAATCCGCTGGCGGCGGCGGCAACGGCCCCGGCTGCCAGCGCGGCGATGAACAGCTTCACCACCGGCTTCAAATACCGCGCGTACTCGAAAAACTGCCTTAACATGACGCACCTCCTTCCTCTTCCGCAATCATTTGCTGCTTGGTGTAAAGATCCCGGTACAGGGGGGATTTTTCCATGAGTTCCTCATGCGTGCCGTCCGCGGCAATGCGCCCTCCTTCCAGAACCAGAATGCGGTCCGCCATGCGGATGGTGCTGAACCGGTGGGCGATGATGAAGGTGGTCCTTCCTGAAGCCAGCTTCTCGATTTCCTTCTGGATCAGTTCCTCGCTCTTCATGTCCAGGGACGCCGTGGCTTCATCCAGCACCAGAATGGGAGCGTCTTTCAGAAAAGCCCTGGCCAGGGACACGCGTTGACGCTGTCCGCCGGAGAGCCCTTCCCCCATCTCGCCGATCAGGCGGCCGTAGCCTTCCCCGGTCTCATTCACAAAACTGTCCACGGCGGACATCCTCCCTGCCTGTTCCACTTCTTTGTCCGAAGCCTCCGGGCGGCCTATGCGGATGTTGTCCGCCACGGACCCGCGGAACAGGACGGGATACTGGGACACCAGCGCAATGTGGGACAGCAAGTCCCTTTTGCTCATTTCCCGCACGTCCACTCCATCCACCTTCACGCTGCCTGAGAGCACGTCGTAAAAACGGCACAGCAAGTTGATGAAAGTCGTTTTCCCCGCCCCGCTGGGGCCGACGAGGGCAACCACCTGCCCCGCCGGAATGCGGACGTCAATATTCCGCATGACGGGGGCATCTTCCTGATAACTGAAACAGACATTGTTGAATTCGACTTCCCCCTTCCATTCTTCCGGACTTTTCGGAGTTTTCGGTTCGGGAACGTCGTCCGCGGCATGCAGCACTTCATTAATGCGCTCCAGCCCGGCTTTGAGGGTTTCCGCCTTGTTGTGGACCGCTCCCAGCCTTTTGACCGGCTCATAGCAAAGGTACATGGCCGTAGCCAGGGAGGCGAAGTCCCCCATGCTCATCCCGTTCATGTTGGCGACAAAGAGGGTGGCGGCCATGGCAACGGCGCTGACGAATTCAATCAGGGGCGTCAGCAGGCTCTGCCACCGGACCACGCTGATGGAAGCCTGGATGTAACGGCGTATTCTGTTTTTAAAGAGGTTGGTCTGCTGCTGTTCCAGTTCAAAGGCGCGGATGTCCCGCTGGGAAGAAAAATTTTCCTGGAGCGTGGAGGAAAGATCTCCCTGGCTGGCCTGCACCGTGCGTGCGCGGACAAGCATCTTTTTGCCGATATAGCGGATGGGGATCACGCAGGCCCCCACCAGGAGCATGTTGGCCAGCAGAATCAGAAACTGCTGGCTGACGGACGCCTTGTAAACCAGAAATCCCAGAGCACCGAACAGGGTGAGGGGCTGGATGATCAGATCATTGGCAATCTGGACCAGGCCGCCCTGGAGAAACTGGGTATCCTGCATCAGGCGGCTCAGCAGGTCCCCCCGCTGGCAGCGGTCATGGAAGGAAAGGGAGAGGTCCTGAAATTTCCTGTACACCTTGAGCCGGATGGTTTCCAGCACGCCCAGCCCTATTTTGGACAGCAAATAGACATTGACGAAGGAAGACAGGCCGCGGACCACCACGACAAGGGGCAGCAGGGCCGCCGCCACCCAGACGGTCAGCCACGGCAGTTCCTCAGGCCGCACGAACAATAGCATGATGCGTTCCGCATAGACGGGGAGCGGTTCCCCGTCAAAGATCACGGAGAATACCGACTGCAGGATCGCCGGAATGCCGAAGCCGCTGGAAAGGGCGGCGATAACGCCCCCGAGCACGGCTCCCGCCAGGGTTAACTTGTAAGGGCGAAGGTATTCGCGCCATAAATGCACGATGTTCTGCGCAGCGGGTTCCTGCCCCTGTGTTGACTGTTCCCTCATAAATAGTTGCGACTGATGCCCCCGCCAACGGACGGCAGGCAATCGGGACGGATCATACCATGAAGCGCGGACATGACAAGCTCCTTGCTGTAAAAACTCCACAGGAATATTCCCCTTTATGGGGAATTCACGGCATCCCGGCTTGTCCGGAACCGCGGAATGGGCTAGCCTGCCGGACCATGTTGCGAACAGGACTGATCCAGCCGGAAACCATTCCCGGCCAATTTCCCAGAAATCTCCGGGCCATCGTGGAACTGTACCGGACCTGCCTGGACCGGGGAGCGGAAATCGTCATTTGCCCGCCTCTGGCCCTGGGGGGCATGAACACGGGGGAACTGACCCTGCGCAGCGGCTTCCGGACGCAGCACCAGGCCGCCCTTGAATATCTGGCCCGTGAAATAGCGGAAGTTCCCCTTCTGCTTGGCGCTCCGGATGCCGGAGGAATCCGCCTTTATCTGCTCCGCTCAGGCCGGCTCCTTCCCCAGAAAGCCGTCATCCCGGGTGAATGCCAGGAGAAAAACTCAGCTCCGGCCTTAGGCCTGTTCCGGGGAAAGGAATCCGGGGAATTTGCCGTCCGTCCCGTGGGGGAACAGAATGAACGCCCATTTTTCAAGCCGTGCTTGCTTCTGCGCATGCCTGCGGCTCCCTGGCATGAGGGACAACTGGAACAGGACGAAGAGGAAAGCCGCCGTCTGGCGCTGGAAACAGCCCTCCCGGTAGCAACCGTCCGCCTGGCGGGAGGGGAAGGTCCGTTTCTGCTACCCGGAGCTTCATCCCTGTGGTCCGGCACGGGAGAGCTGGCCGCCAGGCTGCGGCTCTTTGAACAGGACGCGGCAGTTATCCCGGGAGAAACGCCAGCGGACGGAACCGCCCCCCTCCCTGCCCCGGACCGGCAAACCCGGCATGCGCTCCGCAAGGGAACGGCGGATTTCATCCTGAAGGCCGGCTGCGGCTCCGCATGCCTGAACCTGCTGGAGAGCGCTTCTTCAAGCCTGCTGGCCCATGTGTTGAAAAAATCACTCCCCGCTCTCCCCGTCACGGGATTCATCCCCCGCTTGTCCGGCACGCCGGAAAAGGACATTGCCCGTGCGGAATATCTGGCCGCCGGACTGGGAATCCGCACCATCAGCCTGCCCTCCATAAGTGAAGTGCAGTCCGGTTCCGCAGAAGAAGGCTGTCTTTCCGCGTGCCGCATCCGCGCTCTGGCGGATGAAGAGGGGGTGCTCCTGCTCTCATCCCTGAACGGAACGGACATCACGACGGACCTCCGCGCCATCCGGGCGGCCTGCACGGCGGATTTCATGCCGCTGAAAGACCTGTATGAATCCGAACTGGCTGCCCTGTTCCCTGAATTCGCCACCGCATCACCGGAGGCGGTCCTCCGCGACGGCCTGCTCATGCGCCTGCACAGGGAGCATGTGTCCGCCACGCACCTGGCGGCTCTCATGCCGGACCGGGAACTGGAAATACGCAGGTTGCAGAGGCTGGCCCGTACTACGGAATGGGACCGGAGAAAACTACCGCCCGGGCTCTTCCTGCGCTCCATTCCCGGCACGCCGGAAGTACCTGCAATCCATCAGATGGCGGACTAGGACACGCCTATTCCCTTTTAACCCTGTGGCGTACATTGCGCTTGCTCTTCGCACGGAATAAGTGATTAGTAGGGTCCATGCAGTTCTATGTAGCCACCATGATTGGCCGCACCGCCATTGGCCTGATTGATCGTCTGGGATCAATCGGACTGCTGATGTACCAAGTATGCGCCTGCATGTGGACCGGAAAGTTCCGGATGCGCGTCCTTGTGGAACAAATTGCAAAAATAGGCGTGCAGTCACAGCCCGTCGTTATCATTACCGGAGCCTTCACGGGAGCCGTGCTGGAGGCGCAGACGCTGTTCCAGCTTCAGACGGTGAGGATGGAAACCATGGGGGGAGCCGTCGTCGCGGTGGGCATGTTCCGGGAGCTGGGGCCCGTTATCACCGGGCTGATGCTTGCGGGGCGCGTGGGATCGGCCATGGCCGCGGAAATCGGCACCATGAAAGTGACGGAACAGGTGGACGCCCTTAAGTCCATGAACGTGGACCCCGTGGATTACCTGGTAAAGCCCCGCATCCAGGCCATGCTCATTTCCATGCCCATCCTGATGATGGAAGCCGTGCTGGTAGGCATCGTCTCCGCCTTCATCGTCAGCATTACGGCCTTCAACGTGGACCAGGCGTACTGGATGCACTTCATGAGCAAATTCGTAGCCATGGGGGACATCATCGTGGCGCTGGTCAAGGCGCTGGTCTTCGGGCTCATCATTTCCCTCATTTCCTGCCGGGAGGGCCTGAATACCAGAAACGGGGCCGTGGGAGTGGGCAAGTCCACCATGCAGGCCATGGTGTATGCCTCCGTGGCGCTCCTCATTGCCAACTTCATCCTGACCATGATTCTCAACTCCATCTTCCCCATGGGATTCATGAGATAACCCTTATTCCAAAGCCATGCAGCCGTTCATCCGCGTAAGCCAGCTCAAACAAAGCTTCGGCGCCCAGGAGGTGCTGAAAGGCGTGAGCTTTGACGTGGACAAGGGGGAGCTTCTGGCGCTGATCGGCGGTTCCGGCGCCGGGAAAAGTGTCATTTTAAAGCATTTGGACGGCCTGATGGACCCTCTGGACGGCTATGTGGACATAGACGGAAGGCGCATCAGCAATGTTCCGGAAAAAGTAAAAAGGGAAATCCGGAGCAAGATTGGATTCATGTTCCAGCAGGGGGCCCTGTTCGACTCCCTCAGCGTGGGGGAAAACGTAGCTTTTCCCCTGCAGGAAGCAGGGCTGAAAAATGAAGAAGAGCTGGATTCCCGGATTTCCGCGGCGCTTGAATCCGTCGGACTCTCAGGACAGGAAGAAAAAATGCCCGCGAACCTTTCCGGAGGCATGATCAAGCGCGTGGCTGTAGCCAGGGCCATCGTCATGACGCCGGAATGCCTGCTGTACGACGAACCTACGGCAGGTCTGGACCCCATCGTCACGGACAGCATCAGCTTCCTGATCCGCCAGATCTGCAAGGACAAGGGCATTACCACCGTCATCGTCTCCCATGACATGCCCAGCGTGATCCGCATTGCGGACAAAATCGTCTATCTCCGGGAGGGAACGGTTTACTGGACAGGCACGCCGGAGGAACTGCTGCATTCCGAAGATCCGGTCCTGAAAAAGTTCCTGTACGGGGATTCCGGGGAAGACTGGGCCTCCCTGGCGGGAACGCATGAAAATTTTCAACGGGTTCTGCTGGAACGCGCGGAACGGGAAAGAAACCAATAGAAAAACCGCCATCACAACATGAAGCAAAAACTTAAACCGGAAACATGGGTAGGCATTTTCCTGATTGCCGGAATACTCATGATCCTGGGGGTCATTCTGGGCTTTGGAGGGTTGAAAACCACCAAGGAACAAACTTACCCCATCAACATCATTTTCAAGGATTCGGCGGGTCTCATCAAAGACTCCCAGATACGGCTGGGCGGCGTTTCCGTGGGAAAAGTCACCAAGGCCCCGGAACTTCTGCCTTCCGGCAATGAAGTGATGCTGGAAGCCAGCATCCAGCGCGGCGTAAAAATCCAGGTGGGTTCCGTCTTCCGCATAGACATGCAGAATATTCTGGGAGACAAGTACATTGAAATCGTTCCCCCTTCCCCACCCACGGACCAGTACATCCAGCCTCATGAAACCATCATGGGGCAGGCGGAAAGCGACATCAGCAAGCTCAAGAACAATGCCGTGGTGGCCAGCGAGGAAATCCTGGCCATCCTGAAACGGATAGAAAAGAATTCCGGCAATATTGACGAAGCCC
Organism: Akkermansia sp. KLE1798; assembly: GCF_001580195.1. Taxonomy (NCBI): domain Bacteria; kingdom Pseudomonadati; phylum Verrucomicrobiota; class Verrucomicrobiia; order Verrucomicrobiales; family Akkermansiaceae; genus Akkermansia; species Akkermansia sp. KLE1798. The sequence continues at coordinate 13,965 of NZ_KQ971100.1, read as the reverse complement.
TTCTCAACATCAGCGAGGCGGCCAAGGGCCTGTCGCAGACCACCAAGATCATCAATGAAAACCTTTTGGACCAGGAGAACCTCCAATACGTCAAGGGCGTACTGATGAACATGGACAAAACGGGGAAGGAGCTCCCCGGCCTGATGGAAGAAACCAGAACATCCGTGGCTGCCATGAAGGAAACCATCCGGAATGCCCGCAAGATCATTGACGGAGTGGAAAGCAGGCTGGAGGGACTGGACCCGGCCATCAAGGAAATTCCCTCCACGCTCACCGCCCTGCGCAAGGCTTCCGACCACATTGCCTCCGTTACGGCGGATGCACGCAAGAACCAGGGCTTCCTGGGCCTGCTGCTTTATGACGCCCGCTTCCGCGCCAACGCCCAGGAATTCATCCGCAACCTGAGAGATTACGGCATTCTCCGCTACCGGAATCCGAACGAGCCACAGATCAAGGCCGATCCGCGCGGAGGTTTTTCCGGCAGCCGACGCTGACGGCGGCCCACAATTCGGCATGAAGCCGTTTTACACACTTGCCATTAGTGGGAAGAATGCTAAAAATCCCTAATGTGAGAGGCGAACACATGTAAGCCGACATGTTTTCAACAGGAATTCAACCTTAACACTCTAATCAATCATGCAAGACAATCAAACCGAACTTGAACCGACCGTAACAGCAACGGATGCCAGCTGCTCCTGCCCCTCCGCCCGCGACATGGCCGTTACCAGATTTCACCAGGCCCGGGCTTTCGCCGCGGCCAAAGTAAACCAAATCCGCAAGGCAGCCACGGAACAAGCGGGCACCATCCGCGATTACGCCCAGGAAAAGGGAGTGGTCATCCGCGACAAGGCCAAGCATCTTCATGAAGCCAGTGAAGAATACGTGAAGGAAAAGCCCACCCAGTCCATGCTCATCGCCATGGGCGTGGGTCTCCTGATCGGACTCCTCATCCGCCGCCGTTAATCTGTCCCGCGCCATGCGTCCCGCACGCATGGCGCTTCCCCTTCCGTCCAATTCGCGCCATGGGTCTGATCGACAAATTCAAACGCACCTTCGTCACCCCGGTCATGGAGGAAAAAGAGGAAGGGATGGCTATGGCGCGTTCTCTCAGGGAAGCCGGTGCGGCCGCACTCTCCCATTTAGAAGCGTTGTACGGCCTGCTCAAGCTGGAGCTGGAAGAAGCGTCCAAACGGCTGGGCCAAAAAATGGCCCTGCTCCTGCTGGCCGCCTTCATGGCCCTCTTCGGCTACCTCTTCGTATGGTGCCTGCTGACCATGATCATGGCCTATTATTGGAACATCATCGCAGGGCTTGCCGTGACGGCCGGGTTCCACATTCTGGTTGCCGCCATTGCGCTGGCCATGTTCAGCCGCATTCGCGTCACTCCCATCGCCCCCGCTACGGCGGAAGAACTTAAAACGGATTTATCATGTCTGCAAATGGCTCTCAAAAAAAGCTCGAACTCCTGATGCAGGTAGCCACTTCCCGGCTGGACATCGTCAATGAGACCGACGCTTTCACCCAGAAGGTGCAGCATCAGGCGGACCATCTCCGGCAGCTGAAAAAAAGAGCCATGTCCATTCCTGTGATCGGCTCCATCGTCGGCACAGTGGGAGGCATTCTGCTCATCAAAATGCTCACGGGAAAAAAGAGCCATCCGGCCCCGGCGCGTCCGCGCCTGTCCGGCCTGCCCGGAGGACTGGTCAATTCCTCCATGTTCAGGTTCATTATTGAAATCCTGATTACCCTGGCCTTCCCTTCCCTGAAAAAGCTGGGGTTTGACCTGGCCAACAAAAAAATCCTCAGCCTGTTCAAATTCCGGAGCCATTGACGGCTCCCTGCCCGGCAAAGGAAAAACGCCATTTTTACGGCGGTTCCGAAAGTGGAGGACTTTTTATTTTTTGCTGGTCAAAAAAGGCCCCTTTCCGCTAGTATGTAGCTTTATCAGTTTGCTGCATTCAAAACATGAGCGAATACATTTTGCCCCACGTCGACGGATATCTTAAGCTTGGACAGGACTTTGACTGTTCCGATATCCACCTTGCCGTCAACAGCCGCCCCACATGGCGCCGGTTCGGCCAGCTTCTGCCCATCTGGGAAGAAGCCCCCAACCTCACCCCCAAGGACACGGAAATCCTGGCCCGGGGATTCCTGGAGGAGCCCGAATGGAACCGCCTCCAGCAGCGCGGCGACGTGGACTTTGCGTATGCCAACGACTTCGGCCGCTATCGCGCCTCCGTCGTCAAGCAGCGCCTGGGCTACGACATCTGCTTCCGTATCATCAACACGAAAGTCCGCACCATGGAAGAAATCGGGCTGCCGACGGACTATGTGGTGCCTCTGACCCGCTACACCAACGGCCTCATTCTGGTGACGGGCTCCGTGGGTTCCGGTAAATCAACAACGCTGGCCTCCATCGTGGACTTCATCAACCAGGACCGCCACGACCACATCATCACGCTTGAAGACCCCATCGAATACATCATTCCCTCCAAAAACTGCCACGTCAACCAGCGTGAAGTGCACAAACACACGGAATCCTTCGCACGGGCTCTGCGCGGCGCGCTCCGTGAAGACCCGGACGTCATCATGGTGGGTGAAATGCGCGACCTGGAAACCATTTCCCTGGCCCTCACCGCCGCAGAAACGGGCCACCTGGTGCTCGGCACGCTGCACACGGGGTCCGCAGCCCGCACGGTGGACCGCGTGCTGGACGTCTTCCCGGTGGAACAGCGCGACCAGATCCGCATCATGGTCAGTGAATCCCTGCGCGGCATCATTTCCCAGCAGCTCGTTCCCAGGGCGGACGGCAACGGCCGCGCCCTCGCCATTGAAATGCTCGTCAACACGCCCGCCATTGCCAACTGCATCCGCGAAGGCAAAACCTTCATGATTCCCGGCTGCATCCAGACAGGAAAGGCCCAGGGCATGATTCTGATGGACGACTCACTCAGGGCCCTTTACCAGGCGGGGCTCATCACCGCAGACGACTGTCTCTTCCGCTCGGAAGACAAAACCATCATGAAAGCCTTCCTGGGCATCAAGTAACCTTTAACTTTGACACATTCCTGTTATGGCTGTTATCGACCAATACTTCAAATATCTCGTAGAATCCGGAGGCTCCGACCTTCACCTCAGCGAAGGCCAGCCCCCAAAAATCCGTGTCAACGGCACCATTTCCGCCATTTCTGACGAAAATCTGGAGGGCCAGGCATTCAAGACCCTGCTCTCGGAAATCTGCGACCCGCAGGCATTCCAGAAATACCTGGAAGAAGGCGATCTGGACTTTGCCTATGAAATGGACGAAACTTCCCGCTTCCGCTGCAACTACTTCAAGCAGCAGCATGGACTGGGCGCCGTCTTCCGTCTCATTCCCACAAAAATCGCTACGCTGGAAGAGCTGGGCGTTCCGACGGTGGTCAAGGAATTCGCCCACATGAGGTCCGGCCTGGTGCTGGTTACCGGCCCCACCGGTTCCGGTAAATCCACCACGCTGGCCGCCATCATCGACTACATCAACAGCAACCAGGCACGGCATATCATCACGGTGGAGGAACCTATTGAATTCGTCCACCCCAATAAAAAATCCATCGTCACCCAGAGGGAAGTTCCCCTGCAGACGCCTTCCTTCGCGGACGGTTTGCGGGCTTCCCTCCGCGAAGACTCCGACATCGTGCTCGTGGGTGAAATGCGCGACCTGGAAACCATCTCCCTGGCTCTCACCGCCGCGGAAACCGGCCTTCTGGTCTTCGGAACCCTGCACACGAACAACGCCAGTAAAACCATTGACCGTATTATTGACGTCTTCCCCTCCGACCAGCAGTCACAGGTGCGCACCATGCTCGCGGGTTCCCTCCGCGGCGTCGTGGCCCAGCTCCTGATGAAGCGCTGCGACAAGCCGGGACGCGTGGCCGTCAATGAAATCCTCTTTGCCACTCCCGCCGTGGGCGCCATCATCCGCGAAGGCGCCACGCAAAAGATTCCGGATGTCATCGTGGGCGGCAAATCCATGGGGATGCAATTCATGGACGACGCCATCTGGCAAAAGCTCCAGCAGGGCATCGTTTCCCCGGAAGAAGCTTACATGAAGAGTATTGAAAAGAAGAGGTTCCGCAACTTCCTGCCCCCCGAGTCGGCCCGCCTGGCGGATTCCGGTGGTGGAAACTAAGCCTCCTCGTACCTTGCCCCTTATGTCCCCCACCGGAAAATTCACGTTCAAGCTCGTGATCTATGGAGCGTTCCTGCTCTATCTGGTGGGGGACTTGTTCATTTGGCACGGCTTCCTGGCGGGCAGGATGGATGCCTACCTGAAACCCATGCCTGGGCCGCCCGGAGACAATTCCGAACGCATCGCGGAAGTTTACGGAGAACCGCTTACCGCCAACCAGCTGAACAGGAGAATTGCGGAGCTGGGCATTCTGCGCCAGCCCGCCGTGCTGGACATGGGAGACGGCATGACGCTCACCCATGAACTGGACGTGCAGAAGGAGCTGGCCCCCCGTGCCAGATATGACCTCATCAGCTCCTCCCTCCTGCGCTTGAAAACCCGGGTCAACGACTTGCAGCTCCCCAACCGCAATGCGGAAGCCGCCCAGGCGGAAAAGCAAATCCAGTCCCGTTTTGACGGCGACAGGGAAAAATATCTGGAAATGCTCCACGGCCAGAAACTCACGGAAGAGCAGCTCCGGCAGAAAATTGCCGCCCGCCTCAAGCAGACGGAACAGCTTTACCGCGCAACCATCAAGGTTGCGGATCCTACCGATGAAGAACTGAAAATCTACTACAATCTGATCAAGGACAGGCTTAAAACTCCGGATTTGCGGCAGACCAGGCACATTTTCCTCTCCACCCTACACAAGGACGACAATCAGGTCAAGCAGGCGGCGGAAGCCCTGTTGGCGCGCCTGCGGACCGGAGAATCCTTCGAACGGCTTGCCAAAAGTACCAGCGAGGATGAACGGACGGCTTCCGCCGGAGGCTCCCTGGGCTGGATCAACCCGGCCCGTACTGCGGAAACCTTGGATCTGGACATTGCCTCGCTGCCTGACAACACGCCTGTGCTCGTCAAAAGCAAATGGGGATGGCACATCATGGAAGCCTCCCCCTTGAAAAAAGGGCGCGTTCCATCCTATGAGGAAGCTCTGCCCGCCCTGAAAAACGCAGCCCAAAGTCTCCGAAGGGTGCAGGCCACAGGACTGTACATGGATGGTCTCTTTGAAGAAGCCCATCTTAAAAACCGTATCAAAAACAAGCAGAGGCATTAAAGCCACGCCGGAATTCCGGAAAAACCGGATGATTCCGCCCCGCCTCTTTCTCCTTTTCCATTTGGAAGGAGACGTTATTTTCCTGTTGCATCCATTGCCGGCATGATCCTGTCATCATGGGGAAACTCTCCCCGGCAAAATGAGGTGAAGGATGGTCTTCCTGGAAAGCATCCTCATTCCTATTATCAAGTTTTCCTAATACAGAGGAGGAAAAAACTGGTAGATGCTTGAAATAAAAGATTCTCTGAGTTATGAGCTTCTGCTTTTATCTGCATGCCATCCACAGGGGAAGAAGAGCAACGCTTTACTTAGGGTTCTCCTGATTTTTCACACTTTCGACAAACCGTGATAAAGGAGCGGCAATACGCTCATAACCGGCAGGAGACAAATGGACATTGTCGGCCATGTACCTATCTGCAGCTCTTGTTTGCCCAGGCTCCTGCAATTCCTTGAACAAGGGACAAACATAAATATTCCTCCCCCATGGTTCGCTTAACATTTTTTCCCGGAACCTCCACATCGAGGTTTCTTCCCTGGCATTGAGAGGGGGTATCAGAACAAGGCGGATAGACTCGTCGTACTTCTCTTTCAATTCATGCACAAGGATTCTGAGTCCTCTCATTACCAGCCAATCCGGAGTATTGATGGAAATATTGTTGGTGCCGATGCAAAGGACAATTACGGAAGGCCTGGCAAGATCAAACAATCCATCATGAATACGCCATCGCAAATTTCCAATGGTATCCCCTGCCGTCGCAACATTGATGCATCCCAGAGGTTCCATAAAACGCTTCCAGGACTCTGGTGAATCTTTTAGCCAGAAATCCATCAGGGAGTCACCACACACAATAATCGCTCCATCAGGCGATTCATCCAGTATATGTTTGTCTCTTGCATGCTTCTCAAGTCGTTTCGCTCCCATTTCCGGATACTCCTCTTCCAAAAATACGATTTCTGCACGCCTTGCAAAAAGGGCAAGATATGCGCACACTACGCAAGCCACTCCTATCAACAGACAAAGGGCAATTTTTTTTATGATCGTCATGACTGTCTTTTAGGGAAGTTCCGGACATTGGCCAAATAAGGCAACAACCTCGGAGCATATTTGGAGATGAGAAGATAGAAGCATGAAATTACTCCAATGACGGCCATTATTCCGACAATGCACAATATGAACGATTTTTTCCAAATCCAATCTGGAGTGAGATTAAATATGGGATAATGCAGAATAAATATTAAAAATGAGGCTCCCGACAATTTGGTCAGAAAACCACTCTTGTTGCAGTATTTGTTCAATAGAAAACCCATGAATAAAATAAAAAATGATCCTGCCAGCAGCAATGCCGGAGTATAACCTACAAAATACCAGTCTATTTTAAAAACGCCCAGATCGCTCCATCGCTGGAAAATGGACCAATCTGTATGGGATTGAACACAAAAAAAGTAATTATTAAGGCCGGTGGCAAAGAATAATCCTGTAAGCAAAAGCCAGATTTGTATGAGTGATTTTTCATTTCTTTCAAAAAATTCTTTAACTTTTCCAATGTCATATTTGCTCAAGTAGAGGCCAAGTGAAAACTCAGCTAATACAAATGGGGATAATGTCGCGTTGATGGAATTGATCACTATTGGCCAGTTCATGCAAAAGGCCAGCACGATGAAAGGAATTAAAAATGTCCTGAATTTGATCAAGATGGGGGTAGCAAGAAAACAAAGCAATAAATCTCTCAAAAACCAGGTGGGCGTAGAAAAAGGCTGTCCGATACTGACCTGGACTCCCAAAGGATTGAAATCAGGAACAAACAAACTCTGATAACCCACCAGGCGGCATAAATACTCGGAAACATGCATATAAGGAACACTGTGGTATTCAAATGAAATGATAAAGTTCCAAAAGAGAAATGGAACCAGCAGAGAAATAAACCGCGACAAACACCTGTCCCAGGAAATGTTCTTTCCCATGAAATACCCGGAGAGGATCATGAAAAACGCTACATTGCTCCCTCCCGTTAGAGAATGGCTGATGCTGTTGATTGTAAAATTCGGGACATGCCAGAATACTATAAGTATGGCCGCCAGAAGCTTGGCAATATCAAGCCATTTCTCCCGCCCAAGATAATTTCCCATTGAAAAGCCTTCATGGTGATCTTTGGAGTCAATCATCGGTGCCTTCATATCAGAGTTATGAGTAATATATTTAAAACGATCATGAATTGAGAGTCCAAAATTATTTGAAAGCCCCTCCGTAATAATACAAACAATTGCATTACAGAAGAAAAACGCAATATTCTTGTTTTATGCAAAGAACATCCATTTTAGGAAAAATATTAATTTTCCAAATAAAAATCAAATTATTCTAATTAAGGATTCTTTCACGTAACTTGCATCATCCGCCAAGGATGCTTCAATTTTTAAACTCTCAAGTCAAGCTTATAATGGGAGGATATCCTCCCTATTTTGAACACGCATTTTACAGGCATGACACACCTAAAAACATTTATCATCAATATGAAGCTATTATTTATTAATAAGAAACTTCCTCAGTAAACCCACGAATGCCGACTGATAAAATTCATACCGAGACCTATTAAAGGAACTGACATTTCAGGCTCTATCTCCGGTATTACATTAAAAAATTCTGCACGATCCTTTCAGAAGAGACATCGTGAAAAAATTATCCTCCTTTATTCAATTATGCTTGATCTCCACAAGGATGTCGAGTAGCTTGCCTCCGGTAATTCCTAAAGGGGTATTAGCTCAGTTGGTAGAGCGTCTCGTTCGCAATGAGAAGGTCAGGGGTTCGAATCCCCTATACTCCACCATCCATCCTTCTTTTCTGTTACCGGTTTGTTCCGTACAGAATTTCAGACCGCGTTATGAATGGCGATTTATTCAAGATTACACTGATTTCAGTTATTGCCATTCTCCTCGCCATCATCGGAGGCCTCATATCTGCAGACGGTGATCTAGTTTCCATTGCCGTTGCCATAGCCCCGTTTGCCCTGGCAGGACTCTACTTGATGAAAGAAAAAGTATGGTATCTCTGGATACTTGTACCGCCTCTTTTTATCCCTTTTTCATCAATTAGTTCCTATGCTCCCTTATTCGCCTATACTCTCGCCCTGCCTTTTTATTTATGGAATGTCATGCTCAGGCGCTCCAGCTTGACCTGGAATTCCATTCCTCTGCTGGATACCTTTATTTTCCTTCTTTTCATCCATGTTGCCTATGTTTTTCTGACTCATCCCTTTGGGCTGGGAATAAACATTCTGGAAGATTATTATGGAGGCAAGGGATATATCATGTTCCTGCAGGCGTTGCTGGCCTATTTATGTCTGTCTTCATTAAAAACAACCAGCCAGGAGTTAGGAAAGGTGCTCCAATGGTCTATTGCCCTGATTCTTCTCTTTACACTGGCCCAAACGGCAAGGACATTACTCTCTCCCGAGTCTGCAGGAGCAGAAGCAGGGACGGCCGGAGATACACGAAACTTCTCTTACCTCGCCATCTCCGTACTAGTACTTCAAGTGCTTATTTTAAAATACTCTGTATGGCAGATGATCAAACGTCCCTGGTGGGGGTTGTTGGCGGCCTCGGCATGCGCAGGAATTTTAATTAGTGGATTCCGTTCCTCCATTGCCATTATCCTGTTGCTCTTCTTTATCGTCTCCTTACTTTACAAACGATGGTTTGTCAGCATTGTAGCCCCCATTCTCGGGTTAGCCATGCTTATGCTTCTTTCCTCATCAAAAACCTTGCTTGAACTTCCTTTTGGGGTACAACGAATATTATCCGTCCTCCCATTTCTCGAAGTCAGCTCCCAGGCCAGAGAGGATGCGATGGCTTCCATCCAATGGAGAGTGGAAATGTGGAAATGGGCCTTGGATGACAGGGAAATATTCATTCAAGACAAAATATTCGGCGATGGATTCGCCCGTGACATCAATATCCTCAAAGCAAACATTTACGAAGAAGCATACCATCTCACCAATACCAACCAGATATCTTTCGCCTGGAACGGAACATGGCATAGCGGCCCGATATCTACTATTCAGGCAATTGGATATGTAGGTCTCACACTATATTCCATCATATCCGTCATCGGCATGGTCTATGCATGGCAGGTCGGCCGCATTTATCGCTACAGCAAATACAGCTTGGGTATTCTATTTGTTACAACCCTTTACTTCATCCGTCCTCTGGGTTCCTTTTTCCTTTACGGGGAAAATACTTACATTGCTGAGGACATCATTTCACTGGGAATCATCAAGGTCTTGTTTTGCTGTGCCAAAAGGGAGGGATTGTACGTTTCCATCCATATGCGCAGGGAATATGTTCCTCTCATGATACAGCAGAAGGAAGAAAAACCTGGACTTCCCAGCTCTTCCGGGATTCCCTGCTGAATATTCCGATGCACTTTTCGGAAAAACCGTCTTCTTCCACTGCTTGAGGCTGGACTATTCGGAGGGGAATTGATAAGGTCCCGAAACGTTTAACCTCTCCATGGCATCCGCCCCTCTCCACCATATCATTGGCCTTATCCCTGCGCGCTGGGGTTCCTCCAGATTCCCGGGCAAACCCCTTCATCCCATTGCCGGAAAACCACTTGTCCAACACGTATGGGAACGGGTCTCCCAGTGCAGCCGGCTGGACGATATGGCTATCGCCACGGATGACGGACGCATTCTTGAGGCCGCGCTGGCGTTCGGGGCAAAAGCCATCATGACTTCTCCGGACCATCCCAGCGGTAGCGACCGCTTGGCGGAAGCTGTCCAGGTATTTCCCTCTGCCACCCATATCGTCAACATCCAGGGGGATGAGCCTCTCATCGATCCGGCCCTGATTGACCGTCTGGCCGGTGTGCTGGCGGCAGATCCCGCCCTTCCCATGGCCACTGTCGCCTGCCCCATTGACAGAGAAGAAGACCTGGACAATCCCAATATTGTAAAAGTGGTTCTTGCCGGCAGCGGAGATGCGCTTTATTTTTCCCGGTCCGTCATCCCCTTCGCCCGCAATTCACGTATTTCCCCGCCCCTCAGGCATCTTGGCATTTATGCCTACCGCCGGGACTTCCTTGAAAACTATGTCCGCTGGAAACCTACCCCCCTGGAACTCACGGAATCCCTGGAACAATTGCGCGCACTGGAAAACGGGGCCAAAATCAGAGTCATCCTGACGGACCATGTCAGCGTGGGAGTGGATACGCCGGAACAGGCGGCCCAGGTCGAACAGATTTTATTAAACACACACTAGGAACAGACATTATCATGAAATACATCTTCGTCACAGGCGGCGTCGTATCATCTCTGGGCAAGGGCTTGGCAGCCGCATCCATCGGCACTCTACTGGAACGTTGCGGACTGAAAGTGACCCTGCAGAAATTCGATCCCTACCTCAACGTGGACCCGGGCACCATGAGCCCGTTCCAGCATGGAGAAGTGTACGTTCTGAATGACGGTGCGGAAACGGACCTGGACCTGGGGCACTATGAACGTTTCGTCCATTGCAGCCTTTCCCGCCTCAACAACCTTACCTCCGGGCAAGTCTTTGAAAACGTATTGAGAAAGGAACGCCGCGGAGACTACCTGGGCAAGACGGTCCAATACATCCCCCACGTTACGGATGAAATCAAGAACAGGCTCTATGAAGTAACGGAAAAATCCGACGTGGACATCATCATCACGGAAATCGGAGGCACAGTAGGAGACATGGAAGGCCACATCTTCTTGGAAGCCCTTCGCCAATTTGCCCTGGAAGTGGGCCGGGACAACGTCTGTTTCATCCACGTCACCCTGCTCCCCTACATCAAGGCGGCCGGGGAGATGAAAACCAAGCCTACGCAGCAATCCGTTGCAAAACTCCGGGAAATCGGCATTCAGCCCGACGTCATCATCTGCCGGACGGAATACGACATGAGCGAGGACGAACGCCGCAAAATCGCCATGTTCTGCAACGTAGAGGCCAAAAATGTCATTGCGTTTCGTGACGTGAAAAACACCATTTACGAATGCCCCCTGGACCTCAGCCAGGACAAGATCGACCGCATCGTGACAAAACGCCTGGGACTGGACGTCCCTCCCCCGAATCTCGCGGACTGGCAGCGCTACGTAGGCAGGGTCGTCAGCCCCAGCCATTCCGTAAGAATCGCCGTTGTCGGCAAATACATCGCCCTTCAGGATGCCTATAAGTCCATTTATGAATCCTTTACCCATGCCGGCGCGGAAAATGACGCCCGCGTGGAAATCCTGCGGGTGGATGCGGAAGAACTGGAAGAAAAGGGAGCGGAAGCCCTGATCGGTTCCGTGGATGGCCTTTTGGTGCCCGGCGGCTTCGGCGACCGGGGTATTGAAGGAAAAATACAAGCCGTACAATATGCGCGCACCAAGGGCATTCCCTTCATGGGCATCTGCCTGGGCATGCAGGTGGCCGTCATCGAATATGCGCGCCATATTTGCGGCATGGACGACGCCAACTCCACGGAATTCGACAAAGCTACGTCCCACCCTGTCATCTGCCTCCAGGAAGAACAGAAAGGCATTGAAAACATGGGAGCCACCATGCGCCTGGGCGCCTACAAGGCACTGATTACGCCGGGAACCCTGGCCCACAAGCTTTACGGCAAGGACAACGTCAATGAACGCCACCGCCACCGTTACGAATTCAACCCCGCCTACCGTGAAGACCTGGAAAAAGCCGGCCTGGTCATCAGCGCCATCAACGATGAGCATGGACTGGTGGAGGTAGTGGAACTCCCCACTCATCCCTTCTTCATCGCCTGCCAGTATCATCCGGAATTCCAGTCAGCGCCCAATCGGGCCCATCCGCTCTTCTCCGGCCTGGTCTCTGCGGCGCTGGAATATAAAAGCCGCTCCTGATCCCATCCCTGACCCGCAAGGACTTTTCCGGAGCTGAAATACCGGAAAAGTCCTCCCTCTCCCGGCATGTTTACGGACTCCCTCGTCATAGCCATCTACTTTCTGGCGATCTTCGGTATTGGCATCTACGCGGGCCGCAAACAAAACACCCTGACAGATTATGCGCTGGGAAACCGTTCCCTGCCCTGGTGGGCCATCCTGGCCTCCATCCTGGCTGCGGAAATCAGCGCGGCCACCTTCCTGGGAGCGCCGGGGGAAGGCTACCATACCCGCAACTTTACCTATGCCCAGCTATGCATAGGCACGATTCTGGGCCGCATTATCGTCGGCAAGCTCTTCCTCAAACCTTATTATGACTATAAGGTAGTCTCCATTTATGAATATCTGGAAAAACGGTTCGGACTGCTGACCCGGCGCACTGCCTCCATGGTCTTCCTGATCAGCCGGGTTCTGGCCAGCGGAACCAGGCTCTACTTTGCAGGCATTCTGCTTGTCATTGCTTATCAGTTTATCACCAATACTCCGGCAGATTCCGAACAGATAGTCCTGCTTTACATCGCCGCGCTGGTCATCATCAGCATGGCCACCACCATTTATACGGCCATAGGCGGTCTGAAAGCCGTCGTCTGGACGGACGTGCTGCAGGCGGCGGTACTCGGCGTCTCCATGCTCTCCGCCCTTTGGATACTGTTCTCCCACATTCCCGGCGGCTGGGACTCCATTTCCGCCGTCATGAACGGAGGGGATGACTGGAAATTCTTTTCCTGGGGAACGGAAAAAGGACTCAGCTTCCTGGAACAGTGTTCCCACATTCTGGGACAGGAATATACGGTATGGGCAGCGTTTCTGGGCGCTACGTTCATCACGATGGCTACACACGGGACGGACCAGGACATGGTCCAGCGCATGCTGGCTGCCAAAAACAGCAAGGCCGGAACACGCGCAGTCATCGTATCCGGCCTGATGGACTTCCCCATCGTCATACTCTTCCTGTTCACGGGCATTCTCCTGTACGTCTTTTACCAGTACAATCCGGCAGCCCTGCCCGCAGACACGCCCAAATTGCACGTATTCCCCTACTTCATCATTCATGAACTCCCCGGCGGAGTCCGCGGACTTCTCATTGCCGGATTGCTTGCAACCGCCATGGGCTCCCTGTCCACAGCCCTCAACTCCCTGGCAACCACCGCCACGAAGGACTGGTACCAGGGCATCTTCAAGCCGGACGCCACGGAACGCCAGCTGCTCCGGTGCGTGCGGTGGGGTACGGTGGGATTTTCCCTGCTGCTCATTATGGTGGGCTCCGTCACGGCCTGGTACGTAGTGCATCATCCGGAAGTGCGCATCATCCAAATTGCTCTCGGCATCTTCGGCTACACGTACGGATCCCTGCTTGGCATCTTCCTGCTGGGAATGCTGACCCGCACCAGGGGCAACGACACCGGCAACATCCTTGCCATGGCGGCAGGCTTCATCGTCATAGCCGTTCTGACCGGCCTCATTCCTCTCCCGGCTTCCTGGGAACAGCATATCCCGGAAATAGCCTTCCCCTGGCGCGTCACCATCGGCACCTTGGCAACGTTTTTCGTCGGACTGTGCTTCCGCAGCCGTCACGAACTTTCCCGTTAAAGGGCATTATTCCTTCCCGGAATCACAATTTACGGACAAGAAAACTTGGGGACATGCAAGGAACCCGATGCGTGCCGCGGAATCCCTCCGGACAAACGCTGTTACCTTTCCCCCTCTCCTTTCCTCCACGCATCATACCTCTTCAGGGGAAAGCCAGCGGAAAGAAACAATGTTGAACCGGCGGCCAAATGCCTTGT
>NZ_KQ971099.1:44843-157575 GCF_001580195.1 Akkermansia sp. KLE1798 | reverse complement strand
TGCCGGAGGAGCGGCGGAAACGCCGCTTCTGCTGCAAAACCACAGGGCCGCCCGGGATGAACCGGGGCGGCCTTGTTGTTGGGCGGGAATGGACACAATGGACTTAATGGACGGGTAGCGTTTTCCCTTTACTATTTTGTCCACCGGGTCCATTCCACTCACACATCCCACTCCAGCACCGCCTCCGCCCGCAATTCATCCCCCTGCATGATATGGTGGCAGGTAAGATTCTCCTGGCGGAACAATAGGGACTTCATCTGTTCCCCGGCATGGCTTTCCTTCCTGAAATGCAGGTGAATGCCAATCAGGGCATGTTCCTCCTGCCAGGCTTCCGGCAGGGATTCCAGCGCCCAAACCAGATAGGCGGCATTGTTGATATGACGGTTGGAATCCATATCCCGGCGTTCCGCCGTCCATTCCCGGACTTCCGGCTGAAGGTTCTTCATGTCCAGCCGGACAGCGGAGACTATTTCGTCACAGGGCGCACTTGTCCGCCTAGACAACGTTCAGTTTATCAACAACCGCAATCACGAAGGAAATGGAGGCGCCATTGCCAACGGAAGTACTTCTGACGTTGGAACTCCGGCGGATCCTTTATTCCGGCAGTTTGACCTTTTCCAGGTTGAATACCATGTCGGAAATGTCGTCCTGGGCTTCCTGGATGCGGGAGTTGGTGAAGTAGAGATATCCGTCATGGATGCTGAACGTGTCCGGCCAGCTGATTTCCTTTCCGGAGGCAAGTGTCCGGATGTTTTTGCGGTCCGGAGTCAGGTACACGATGCTGTTGTTTTCCAGATCACCCATATAGAGGTTGCCCCGGCTGTCCATGATCATGCCGTCGGGCGAAGGCGTTTTCATTTTGGTGATTTTTTCCTCGTCTATCCGGCGGTCTATCAACTGGCGCACCGGTATTCCGTACAGGGTTCTGCCCGTCAAGGCATGGAAATAGAGGATGCCGTTCTTTTTATCCAGGGCTATGCCGTCGGAATGGACTTTCCCGTCGTGCCGCCTGCCGTTGACGGTGATGTGGTCCTGCTCCGCCGTCGTGTAGGGATGGTTGTCCAGCATGCGGTAGTTTTCTCCGCTCTTGATGTCCAGCACGATCAATCCGGGTTCGTTCGAGTCCGTAAAGTAGATTTTGCCGTGCTCGCGGTCCACGCGCAGGTCGTTGACATAGGACTTGGGCTTGGTCGATTCCGAGAGTGGGTATTTCCTGATCATCTTGTTGGTGTCGAGGTCGTAGACGTACAAGGTGGGTGTCGCCACCGTGGTTCCGATCATCGGATTTTTCGTATCGATGATGTAAAGCCGGTCTCCGTCGGCAACGACGGACTGCACGCATACGAACGCGTCGTCATCTTGTGTTTTTCCTTTTTCCCACCGGTTGGTTTTCTCGTCCGGATAGGGTTTGAAGTTTCCCTGCCGGTCCACCTCCGCCACGGAGCAGGGTATTGTTTCATGCCAGCGGGGGAAGTTGACGAAGATTCTGCCCTTGTCCGTGACCGTGACTCCGGTTACTTGGGCTCCCTTGAATGAAGCAACGGGTTCAATTCCGGATTCCGAACGGGCTTCTTGAGAAAAGGAGGCGCACATGGCTAACAGAGCGATGCAGGTTGAAATGATGAAGGCTTTCATGGGAATCATGGAGTTTGATGCGTCTGTTCCTTACGGACAAGCCCCCGCTTTTTATTGTTCAATCAACTGTCCCCCTTTTCTTTTCCTGCCCATTACAAGGAAGCAGTCCGGAACATTTCCCCGTTTGGATAAATTGAGTTTTACTCCCGGCTCTGTTTTTTATTCCAGAATATGACGCATCCTCACATTTTCATTTTGAACCGGGAAGGAGGCGGCACGGTCTTTCCTGCCAGCACCATTTTTTCATGTTCAGGTTTCCGCATTATTTCTTCCTTCTCTTTTGCCTTTACGGGTATGTCTTTCATCCGCCGGCCCAGGCAGAGACGGTGGAATACGACCTGTACGTACGGAATACCCCCGTCAATTTCACGGGAACGGCTCGTCCCGCCATGAGCATCAACGGCAGCATTCCCGGTCCCGTGCTGCATTTCACGGAAGGGGACACGGCGGTGATCCGGGTGCACAACATGATGGATACGGAGACGTCCTTCCACTGGCACGGCCTTCTGGTGCCCAATGACCAGGACGGCGTGCCCTACCTGACTTCCGCCCCCGTGAAGCCCCATGCCACCCATACTTATACTTTTCCCATTATCCAGAACGGCACGTACTGGTACCATTCCCACAGCGGTCTTCAGGAGCAGAGCGGACTGTACGGAGCCTTCGTCGTCCACAAGCGCAGGAACGATCCGGCGCGCAGAGCGGAGGACACCCTGCCGGAATACACCCTGGTTTTAAGCGACTGGACCAATGAGAATCCGAACGAGGTGAATAGAAAACTCCATACGGGGTCCGACTGGTTTTCCATCCGGAAGGGGAGCGTGCAGAGCTACTGGGAGGCGCTCCGAGCCGGCTATTTGGGCACCAAGCTGACCAGCGAATGGAAACGCATGAACCCGATGGACGTCAGCGACGTTTATTACGAACGCTTCCTGCTCAACGGGAGCCCGCATGCTTCCCTGCCCCGTTTGAAGGCCGGGGACCGCGTGCGGCTGCGCATCGTGAACGGGGCGTCCTCCACTTATTTCTGGCTCAGATATTCCGGCGGGAAAATCCTCGTCGTGGCCAGCGACGGCAAGGACGTGGTCCCCGTGGACGTGGACCGGATGATTATCGCCGTTTCAGAGACCTACGATGTGATCCTGACCGTGCCGGAAACAGGAAGGGCTTTCGAGTTCCAGGCGACGGCGGAGGATACCACCGGGTCTTCCTCCCTGTGGCTGGGACATGGGGAGAAGCTGCCCCTGCGTCCCTTTCCCAAGCTGAATTATTTCAAGAACATGAAGAGGATGAACGGCATGATGACCATGGGCGGGAACATGAAGATGATGACCATGGGCTCCGGCTCCATGCCCGGCATGAAGCACATGAATCATAACATGTCCGGAGGTATGGATTCTCCCCGTGCGCGTGGCATGCACATGATGTCCATGTCTTCCGACAGCTCCCATGGAAAGCATCATGCGGAGGACATGCAGGAAGACGAAGGAGAGGTTACGCTGACGTACGACATGCTAAGGTCTCCCGCAAGAACGAACCTTCCCTCCGGCGTTCCCGTGAAGGAGCTGCATTTCCAACTGACCGGAAACATGAACCGCTACGTCTGGAGTATGAACGGCAGGACGCTGTCGGAAACGGACCGGATCATGATCCGGGAGGGCCAGAATGTCCGCATCATCCTGACCAATAATACGATGATGAGGCACCCCATGCACCTGCACGGGCATTTTTTCCGCCTGGTCAACAGGCACGGTGATTTTTCCCCGCTGAAGTTCACGGTGGATATCCAGCCCATGGCCACGCAGGTGATTGAGTTCAATGCCGCGGAGAAGACGCGGGGCAACTGGTTTTTCCACTGCCACATCCTGTACCACATGATGAGCGGCATGGGCCGGATTTTCACGTACGAGGATTCGCCGCCCAACCCCCAGCTCCCCCATCCCCGGCAGGCGCTCCAGCATGTTTACGCGATGGACCGCAAATGGTACCTGACCGTGAATAATGATTTTGCCTCCAACGGGAATATAGGAGATCTGGAGTTCGGCGGCACGCGCTGGAGCATCCAGGGAGAATGGCAAACAGGGTACAAGGATGCCCGCGGCTATGAAGCGGAAGCGCGCCTGGGCAGGTACATCGGAGAAAAACAGTGGCTTTATCCCTACATCGGCATGGACTGGACATACAGGAAGGGCGAGGCCGGGGAACGCAACATGTTCCGCCAGACTACCAGGAAGGACCGCGAACTGGACGGCACGCTGGGAACGCGGTACACGCTGCCCCTGCTGCTGGTGGCGGACGCCCGCATTGATACCGACGGGAAGGTACGTCTCCAGCTTGAACGGGACGATATTCCGCTGACATCGCGCCTGCGCCTGAGCTTTTCCCTGAACACGGACCGGGATTATTCCGTTGGTCTGCATTACATCCTGACGCCTCATGTGAGCATTTCCACCAATTACGACAATAACCTGCACTGGGGCGTGGGCCTGATGCTGACTTATTGACGTCTTTGCCCTCCTGTTTTTGCTTGTTTCCGCACCGCACGCCCTTATCATCGGCAACGTGCCGCAAAAGATGAATTGGGAACAGCTTCTGTCAGACGCCCGCTGGGGATCAAGCCACCAGAGCACGGCGGCTCCGCAGAAGCACCGCAGCAATTATGACCGGGATTACGGGCGCATCCTGTTTTCCAGCGCTTTCCGCCGCCTTCAGGATAAGACGCAGGTGTTTCCTCTGGGGCGCAACGATTACGTGCGCACCCGCCTTACCCACAGCCTGGAGGTAGCCCACGTCGGCTCCTCCCTGGGAATGCTGGTGGGAGAATGGCTTGCCGGAAAAGACGCGCTGCCCGCCCATATCATCCCTTCCGACCTGGCGACCATCGTTTCCACCGCCTGCCTGGCGCACGATATCGGGAATCCTCCGTTCGGCCATTCCGGAGAGGATGCCATTGAGACGGCCCTGTCCCGGCATGGACTCTCGCACCCGTTTGAAGGGAACGCGCAGGGCTTCCGCATCCTGACCCGCACCGGAGACCCCATGGAGGGCAAGGGCCTGAAACTGACGGCGGCTGTTCTGGGCGCTTTCATGAAGTATCCCTGCACGCAGTCCTATTCCCTCAAAGCCAAACAGAACATGCTTGCTCCCGCCAACAGGCTGGAATGCAAAAAATTCGGCATAGGCGGCCAGGAAACGGAAGCAGCCGCTTTTGTAGCGGCCAGCCTGGGCCTGATTCCCCGAACGGAGGCGGAAGGAAACGACCTTTGCTGGTGCCGCCATCCCCTGGCTTTCCTGATGGAAGCTGCGGACGATATCTGCTACCGCATTGCGGATATCGAAGACGGCTTTTTCTCAAGAATCCTGAGGTTCGACCACGTCATGGAACTATTCCATCCCTTCCTGACTCCCTCTCAAAGGGAGTATGCCGAAGATCTGGCAGTACGGAAGGAGGAGGATTCCTGCGTGCATTACATGCGTGCTCTGGCGATCGGCAGAAGCATCCGCACCGTAGTGGAGAGTTTCAAGGTCCATGAAGACCGCCTTCTGGGCGGGTGCTTAGAAAAGTCCCTCATTGACGTTTCCGAACTGGCCGCACCGCTGGACCGCCTGTATCAGGACGCCATACGCGACGTTTACCAGACGCAGGATGTCATTCAGGTGGAGGCCATGGGCTATAAGGTGCTGGGGGAATTGATCGACTTTTTCATGGAATGGGTGGACAACCCCGGTTCCGGACAGAGCAGAAAGGTAGCCATTCTACTGCAAGGAACCCTTCTTCCGGCGGATGAAGAGTCGCGGGAAAAGCGCCTGGTCCACATGCTGGATTATATTTCCGGCATGACGGATTCCTTTGCGCTGGAAACCTACAGGAAATTGACCGGCATCCGCTGACGGGTTTTCCACGCCTTTTCCCGGCAATGAAATGGCTGCCCCGGCAAACGGAGCAGCCATCCTTAACATGATCACGAATATTCAGCAGAAATTGTTAAAAGCAGAAGTTGGTTTCTATGTTTTTCAACCGCTCCCGAACGGCTTCCGGCACGGCGTCCTTCTCCTGCTGGGTGTTGTAGGGACCGGAATAAAGTACCTTTCCGGAGGGGTCCGTCACATGGACGGTGGTCCCGGTCTGGGCGTTGGAGGAAATGATGATCGTTCCGTTGTTGTCCGTCATGCGGACGGATGAAGAACCGGGGACTCCCCCCGGAATGTTCCCCATGGAGGGCATGGGCATCTTCTGCAGGTTTTGAAGGCTTCTGAGCACCTGGGCCGCTCCCGGGGTCAGGTTCATCCGGTTAAAAATGTCATCCATTCCGGAATCGTCCATCACGGAATCCTTCAGGAATTCGTCCATGATCTGCTGCATCCGGTCAAAGGCGTCCGGCTGCGTCCCAAGCAAGCCCTGAGGCAGTGCGGGACGGGCGGAAAATCCGCCGGGAGACGTGCGGGGATGGGAACGGGGATCGCCCTGGGCCGCAAGAATTTCCTCGGCGGAGAGCGTTCCGGCATCCAGAGTCAAATCTGCCGTTTCCCTTTTGCCCTTGCGGTAAAACACCGCGGTGATCTTGTCCCCCGGCACCTTGTCCGCCAGGGCTTCCGTCACGGACCGAGGGCCGGACAGGGACATGTCCCCCAGCTTGACGACGACGTCGTTTTCCTGAAGCCCGGCCCTGGCCGCCGGACTGTCCGGAATGACCTTGGTCACCAGCACGCCGGGAAATCCGCTGAGCTCCAGCTGGGCCACAAGCGCCTGCGGAACCGTGCCGGGCACAATGCCCAGCCTCGCAGGCTTGGACGCAGGCAGAGGCGCAGGCCGGGAAGGATAAGGAGTAAGAGAGGGAGGCTGAGGAGCGGCAGTATTTCCAGCGGGCCGGTCAATAGAGAAACCGGAACCCGTACTTATCAACAGCCCCAATGTCAGAAAGGTACAGGTTTTCATATCCATGTGAGATAATATACAACGTCCGGGCGCTGCATGTTCAAAAATTTACATATTTTTTTCAATCCACGGCAAAAAAGAGGCCCCGGATCATCGGAATCCGGGGCTGGCGCTACTGAACGGCCATTGAAGAATTACTCAATATTCCCTTTCAGGAACGATTTTCCTGCTGTTTGCCGGGGCTACGACAGGCACGCGCTCGTCTCCCCCCTGAAGTTCAAAGATGGTAGCTTTACGGTAGGATTCCTGGTGCTCTTCCGGAAGGGGGACGCTTTCCGATTTTTCCGCAATGGCCCCTGCTCCTTCACTGCGGGCGTCAAAGGTATTCTGAATGAGCAGCACGGCCCCGACAGCCGCTGCCACGGAGATTCCGGAGATATAGGCCAGCTTCCTCCACAGGCGGCCGGGAACGGTTTTTTCCTGTTTTACCTCCCCCTCGGCATCCATGGCGTAAGCCATTTTGCAGACGGAGAATTCCAGCATGGAGGAGGCGGAGAATTTTTTCAGGCGGTCTTCCATTTCACGCTCGGATTCAGCGCACATCAGGGAGCAGCATTGTTCCCGAAACAGGATTTTTGCAGGCGCCGGCTGCAAACGTTTCAACAGGGATTCCATTTCATGAATTTCTTCATCGGAGATTTCATGCCGGACGCGGTCATTCAAGGGGAATATTTCCTCACACCTGCCGGCCAGACGGGCAATGAGTTCATCGGATACGGGGAGAGGCTGGATAGTAGCGGTACCGCCGCTGTCTTCCTCTGAGGATGATGCTGGTTCATGTTTCATAAGAGTGGAGCAGGTATATTTAGATTTCTTCTTTTCTGTTTCTCAGCGCTTTCCGGAGCATGTCAATGCCGTAGCGGTAGCGGCTTGCCACCGTGTTCTGGGATATTTCCAGCGTCTCCGCTATCTGCAGAAAGGTCTGTTCACCCCATATTTTCAGCACAATGACTTCGGAAAATTTGGAAGGAAGCTTTTTGAGCTGCATCTCCATGAATTGCTTGAGCTCCTCATCCGCCGCAGAGCTGGAAAACCAGGGGTCCGCACACGCATCCTGCGCCGGATCGGCGCTGCACGCCTCGTCCTCGCGCCTCTGGCGGCGGTCCGCCTTGCGTCCATAGTCCACGGCCAGGCGGCGGATGGAGGCAAAGACATAGGAGAGCCACGCTTCCTGGCCGCCCACGAATTCCCCTGCGGCTTCCTTGCGCGCCAAGCGGATCAGGGCATCCTGAAGGATGTCCTCCGCATCCTCCGGGGAACGGGATTGCTGGCGTGCGAACAGGAGAAGCTGGGACACATGGCGGCGCAGCCATTCATCCCAGCTCAGCAGATGGTCGGCATCCTCATTCATTTCCTGTTCCCTGGCCTGTGCAGACATATTCATTTCCTCGTCTTGCGGTCTTTCTATCATCATAGCGGAATGCCGTCTTTCTTTTGTCTAAATATTGTACGGAAAAATCACCCTGCCCTCCCTGGGGAGGGCTGGAAACCGTATTCAGCCGCATGAACGGGAAAATAGCAAGAACAAGGAATGCAGGCCCCTTATTTTTCGCCGGCTATGATTTTTTCCATATTTTCTATCCAGGGCTGCAGCCTGGCGGATTCCTTGGAGCCGGGATCGGAATCCCGTGCGATTTTCAGGTATTCCAGGGATTTAGGATAGTTGCGTTCCAAGACATAGCTGTCACTGATGAATTTATTCAGTTTCAGACGGATTGGCGGCAGGAGATCGGGAGACGCCAGTATTTTCCCAGCTTCCTCGCGGCTCTTCTGGGCCTCCTCACCCCTTATCTTCCCTCTCTGAGAGAGATAGAACTGCTCAAGCATCTCACTTTGCTGCGCCATCAGGCGCGCTTCCTTCTCCTTCTTTCCGAATCCGAACCGGTCTTCCGGATCAGACGCCATGATTTCCGCGATCAATTCCTTGTGGTATCCCTGCAATTCGTCAGGTACTTTTTCCAGAGCCTTCGCCAGGGCGGCAGCCCGTCCGCTGCCGGAGAGCTTCCGGGCAGCGGCAATTTCACCGTTCAGCGAGTTTTTCAGTTCCCGAGCATTTTCCAGCTTTTCCAGATATTCCGGCGCCGTTTTCGTGGGACCCACGATCCGTGCATGGGGAGCTCCGGTTCCGTCCATCAGCATCACGGTCGGAAAGCCGGTAACACCGTACCGCCGCATGATATCCTCACGTTCCTTCATGAGTTCCTTGGAGATTTTTCCCGGCGTACGCGGGAAGTCCAGTTCCACGAGCACCAGCTTGTTTTTTTCCGCATAGTTTGCAAATTCCGGAGAGTCCAGAATGGTACTGCGCAGATATTTGCAGGGCGGGCACCAGTCGGAGCCGGTGAATTCCACCATCACGGGACGGTTTTCAGCCCTGGCTGTCTCCAGTCCCTTGTTGAAATCAGTTTCCCAGGCCGGAGCGGCGAGAGTGGCGGAAGCTACGGCCAGAGAAAAGGAGGCCGTTCCTATTGCATGAAAAAAGGTATTCATCTTATGGGACACCATAGCACAAATTGATGCCGTGTCATCCCATTTTTAACACTTCCGCTTCCGGAACGCCTACCATTCCCGGAAGCCCGGTTGAGGCTTCCGGGAATGGACGAAGGATCATTTTCCCGCGGAACGGCGGCGGATATCCTGACTCAGGCGCATGGCGCAGAAATCCGGACCGCACATGGAGCAGAAATGAGCCTTCTTGGCGTTGGCGTGGGGAAGAGTCAGATCATGGTAGGAGCGGGCCTTCTGCGGGTCCAGGGACAGGTTGAACTGGTCCTCCCAGCGGAATTCAAACCTGGCCTGGGCCAGGGCGTTGTCCCGCCATTGGGCGGAGGGATGGCCCTTCGCCAAGTCAGCCGCATGGGCCGCCAGCTTGTAGGTGACCACGCCTTCCCGCACGTCCTCCCTGTCCGGCAGGCCCAGGTGTTCCTTGCGGGTGACGTAGCAGAGCATGGCGCAGCCGCGCTGGCCGATGATCGCCCCGCCGATGGCTCCGGTGATATGGTCGTAGCCCGGAGCAATGTCCGTCACCAGCGGCCCGAGCGTGTAGAAGGGGGCTTCCATGCACCATTCAAGCTGCTTGTTCATGTTTTCCGCAATGAGGTGCATGGGCACATGGCCCGGGCCCTCGTTCATCACCTGGACGCCGGCACGCCAGGCGCGCATGGTCAGGTCCCCCTGGATTTCCAATTCCGCAAGCTGGGCGAAGTCGTTGGCGTCCGCCACGGAACCGGGGCGCAGCCCGTCGCCGATGGAGACGGCAATGTCGTACGCCGCCAGAATGGAGCAAATTTCATCCCAATGGGTGTAAAGAAAGTTTTCCTGCTCGTGGATCATGCTCCACTGAGCCATGATGGAACCGCCGCGGGAGACGATCCCGGTCATGCGCCGGGCCGTATGGTTTACAAACCTGAGCAGCAGGGCGGCGTGCACGGTCACGTAGTCCACGCCCTGGCGGGCCTGCTCAAGGAGGGTGTCCCGGAAAATTTCCCAGCTCAGGTCCGCCACCTTTCCACCCACTTTTTCCAGCGCCTGGTAAATGGGAACGGTGCCGATGGGAACGGGGGAGTTGCGCAGAATCCACTCGCGCGTGGCATGGATGTTTTTCCCGGTGGACAGGTCCATCACCGTGTCCGCTCCCCAGTGGATGGCCCAGCGCAGTTTCTCCACTTCCTCCTCAATGCTGGAGCCAAGGGCGGAATTGCCGATGTTGGCGTTGATTTTCACCAGGAAATTGCGGCCTATGGCCATGGGCTCGCATTCCGGGTGGTTGATGTTGGCGGGAATAAGGGCGCGGCCCGCGGCGATTTCATCCCTGACGAATTCGGGCGTGAAATACGCAGGCATGCGGCAGCCGCTCCTGCGCTCCGGCGCGTGCTGATGGTCCAGGCGGTCGCGCGCCACCATGCTGGACGGTCCGAATCCCTCCGCGGCTTCCAGCTCGGACGGGCGCGGCATCACCGTCAGCGCGTCCAGGATTTCTCCGGCCTCGTCCGGACGGCTCTTTTCATTCGGATAACGGTCGTAAACAGCCTTGAATGCCTGTTCGCGGCCCAGATTTTCACGGATGGCCACAAACTCCATCTCCGGCGTAATCATTCCGTTCAGGGCATAGTGGCGCTGGGTCACGGGGTTTTCCCCGGCGGCCTGGAGGCAGGGGCCCTTCTCCGCAGCCTCTTCCCTTACATCGCCGCGGGAGCGTATCCATGAGGCGCGCAGGGCGGGCAGCCCCTGCTCCGCGGATCCTTCATAGGCTCCGTCCCCCCACGGGCCGGAACAGTCGTAAATGCGTACGGGGTCGTTGGGGTGGGAGGTGCCGTCCGGCAGCAGGGTGTCGCTCAGGACAACCTCTCTCATGGGAACCTGCACGTCCGGATGAAGGCGCCCCGGAATATAGACGCGGCGGGACCCGGGATAAGACAGTTTGGCGGTATCGTTCATGGCATGGATGCTGTTGAGTACCGGCAAGGGATACGCCGCCGAACGGAACATCCGCAAGAAACGGGACACGGCCCGCTTGATCGAACTCCCTGCGGCGGAATTACCCGCATCAGGTTTGAAGGGTCCTGCGGAAACAGCATGCTGCCGCAATCTCAGCCTTTGTCTGTGGCACCCCTGCCGAACTTGGCAGGAGAGTAACACGGCCATCAGCAGCATCCAAGCGTTTTCGTTCCGGTCAGCAGAACAGGAAGATGCCGGAAGATTTTCCCCGGCGTTTCCGACATGTGGCTCCGGATGAGCGGGAAATTCATCCCTTTCCATCTTCCGGGCGGGAATCCCGCAAAAAGGAGGAACAGACCCGTTTTCATCTCGTCATCCCGATAGAATGGGATAAATATATTTTCCGGGCCATCCGCCCTTCCGGGCGCAACCTTCCCCCGGGAGCGGTGTTTATACAAGGGAATTTTCATGGACGAAGCACGAGACATGCCATCCGCCGCACCGGATGAAGACGCCCTGCTGATGCTGAGGGTCAGGGACGGGGACGCCTCCGCCATGGAGATGCTGATCCGCAAACACCAGCATTCCGTGTATGCCACGGTAGCCCGCATGCTGAACAACGGCCCGGAGGTGGAGGACATCGCCCAGCAGGTATTCATCCGCGTATGGCGTGGGGCAAAAAATTACGAGGCTTCCGCCCGTTTCACCACCTGGATGTTCACGATTCTCCGCAATCTGGTGTTCAATGAAGTCCGCCGCCAGAAGCGCAAGCCCACCACTTCCGCGGATGCCATTGAGGAGGAAGGCGGCACGATTCTGTTTCTGGAAGGCTCCCAGTCCCCGGACGCCGCGCTCCAGCAGACGGAACTTCAGCAGGCCGTGGACGACGCCATTGCCGCCCTGCCGGAAAAGGCGCGCCTGGCCGTCCAGCTCCGCCGCTTTGAAAACATGCCCTATGAGGAGATAGCCAAAACGCTGAACATGAGCGTTCCCGCTACCAAAAGCCTCCTGTTCCGGGCAAGAAACATGCTGAAGGAGGCTCTGGCCTCCTTCCTGTCCTGAAAGATTTTCCGCCGTCCCGCAGTATCCCATTCTCCTCTCTCCAGGGAAAAGATCGGTTCACGGTCGCTTTCATGCGCAACAAACGCATTTAAAAAAAGGCCCGCTCCCCGAAGGAAGCGGGCCGGAAAAGTTTCATGCCCCGCAGGCGGCATTAATGGCCGCCGCCCGCGTTTAAAACATCTTTGTAAGGAATTTTCAGGAAGTTCAAAGCGCCCCTGCCCTCATACAGAACGCCGATGTGGTTTTTATCCACGGGCGCCAGGCAGGAGTACCCCCAGCAGCCGCGCTCGTCGTACAGAAGCCATTTGTCTTCCGGCCAGGAGGAGGCGTCATCCGCAGAGGCCTTGAGCGTCATGTGGGAACGGCCCGACGTCGTGTTCGGGTTGGAGAACAGGACCAACCTGCCCGCTCCGGGCACGGCGTCCACGGCAAGGAGGCTGCCCTGGCAGACGGGCTCCCTGAGCTGGGCAGTACGGCTGGTGGGATGTTTTTCCCAGGTCCTGCCCAGATCCTTCGTCACTCCCACCACGCGGGAACCGCCCCAGTTGCAGCGGGCATTGATCATGATGGAGCCGTCTTTCAGCTCAATAACCTGCGCTTCCGTAGTCTGCTGGCTGACGCCCGTACCGCAGTGCCAGGTTTTGCCCTGGTCCTTGGAATAAACGATCGTTGACCACGGCACTCCCTTGCCGTCCCAGTACTGGGCGGCAAAGACGAGGGTGCCGTCCTTCATGCAGATGCCGTTTCCGGGGCCGTTGAATAAAATCCGCCAGTCCTTGTCCTTGGTCTGCTCCGTGATGTTGACGGGTTTGGACCAGGTGAGGCCGTCGTCGTCGCTGCTGGCGAGCACCAGCTGGCCGCAGGTTTCCGGGGAATTGTCCCCGGACTTGCTGCCCCAGATGGAATGCCTGTAGCTCCAAATGGCGGCCACCCACACGCGGCCGTTTTTTTCATCCAGCAGAATGGCGGGGTCTCCCACGCCCTTGGCATCCTTCCTGGCAGGGTCTATTTTGGAATCGTCCACGGCAATCTTCACGTCGGACCAGGTGCGGCCCCCATCCGTGGAACGGCTCACGCCTACGTCGATATTGGCCGGAAGGTCGCCGGAATGATTGTAGCGGATATCATAAACCGCCAGAAGGGTCCCCTTCTTCGTCCGGACCAGGCCGGGAATGCGGTAGAATTTGGAGTTGAAATCCCCGGGCTTCACCACCGCCACACCGATGCGCTGCGCCACGGGGGCGGCATCCGCCACTTTCATCAGCTTGTTTCCGGCCACGACGCTGGCGGGGCGCACAACCACCTTGCCGTCCAGCGAGGCTCCGTCCTTCATCGTGACGCACACCCACAGATGATTGTCGCCGGGTTCCAGTTCCAGATTGCCCCTGACGGAAATCCGGGGCTTCATGCCGCCGGAAATACGGACCGTACCCAGAACCTGGGCCGGGTCTTCAGGGAATGTAACCGCACCCTCGGGGAATTCCGGTTTTTCCCCGCCGCGCACAACCGTCACGGATTCAATGTCCGCCAGCCTGTCCATCCCGGAAAAATCCAGATTGACGGCATTCAGGGAAACGGGCTTCAGGCATCCTTCCGTTTTCACGTTCACGGAAAGAATGGGATTGCCCGGAATGCGCTTGATCACGGGAGCCACCGGAGCGGACATTTCCACGCGGGGGTCCACTTTCATGGGAATGGAGGGGACAATAAACAGGTCGTCCAGTTTCAGCCCCTTGTTTTCCGGAGCCGTCAGCTTGAAAACCAGGGAACGGGTGCCTGCAGGAACGCGCGCTTCAATCTTTGTCTTGAAGCCGCCCGTCTTGATATTTTTGCCGTCATAGATTTCCTTTTCTCCCTGGGGGCCGACCGCCGTGATGGAAAATTCAAAGGGGGCCTGCCCCGTCCAGCGTTCCGCCCAGGCGGAAAGCCGCACTTCCGTGGTGGGTACGTCCTTCAAATCCAGTTTGAGTTCGGCATCTTTCCCGCCGAACATCCGCAATGAAGAATTTCCGGTTTTTCCCGTTCCCCCGATTTCCGCCACTCCATCCGCGCAGGACAGGGGGCCGTATTCGGTTTGCAGGCTGGTGAACTTGCCGCGCTTGGCCTGTTCAAAGCTTTCCGTACCCAGGGCGCCGGTCATGGACATTCCCAGGGCGCACAGCAGGGAGAGCACTGTCAAGTTGTTCAAAGGTAAACGCATGGTGTATATGGTGTGTAAGGATCATTACGCGATGAACGCATCATTCTTATCCGTCCAACGCGCCATGACCAGCGTGGTTCCTAGCACACCCCGCGTTTTCAAGTCCAGCCCGGCCCGCTTTTCTGCGAAAAGACCAGAAGTTACTCCTTCTCCGCCCCGCCGGAGGGGGAAAGAGGCTTGATGGAAATGACGGGCCGCTGCGGGAAGGAACTGGAATCCTGGTGCATGTAATAATGGGACCAGTGCAGAACAACCTTGTCGCCTGGCTTGAGCGCGGCGATCTGCTTCAGGACGGAGGCGTCCTGGAGGATGGGCTTGTGGGCCGGATTCACGTCAACCATCAGCTTTTCCTGCTTTTCATCGCCATATTTGCCAGGCTTCCGGTAATCCAGGTACTTGATGATCCAGAAGGTGGCGAAGTCCTTGGGATGGTCGCATTTGTCCGGGCACAGGGAAGTCATGAACATGCACTTCCTGTGAATGATGCCCGTGAACTCGGCTTCCGCCACATGGTCGGAAAGCAATTCCCCGGAAGGAAGCGGCGCTTCCGGCGCATCGGAGGAAGCCGGAGGAACGGCCACAGGATTTTCTACGGCACGGGAAACCAGTCCACCAATCAGGAAAAGGCAAAAGACGGGAACATACTTGATCATACGTCCCATGCTTAAACATCCCGCCAACGGGAGTCAAGCAGAAGCCCAGCCTTCTCCCGCATATGTCCGGATATATTCCCGCATGGGACGGGTCAGGACAGCAGCTTCAATAATTTGGAGGAAGACGCCGCCCTGTTTGTCCGGCTTTCCAGACCAACAGGGCGGTGTTTTTCAGGTTCAGTTCCCGGCAATGCAGCCTTCGCAGGAAAGTTCCCCGGTATTCTTGAAATCAGACGGAGCAATGAAGGAGGAACGATGTTCATTGAGCCAGAGAAGGGCTTCTTTCTGGGCTTGCCGGCTCCACAGGCTTTTCCAGTCCTTCTTGTGGGTAAGGAGGCAGTACCAGACATAGGCAACTCTTCCCGTCCATATGACAAGTTCTATTTTCTCCTTGAATGAAGAACACACAAAACCGCCGTTTTCCGGCCGGGCCGCCACGGCATCCCTGGCGGATTGCAGCAGGATGGCTCCGTGCTTTTCCGGATCGAAGACGTTTTCAGATAATTCCTGAATCATGAAATTCTCCTCATATCCGTCCGGGTCGGCACCGTCGATGTTCAGCTCGCCGGAGTCCATTTCTTCCAGGGCTTCCAACAAAAGAGACCGCTCCCCGTTTCCGGCGCAGGCATCCAGCGGAATGACCGGCTGCTTGTAGTGCAACCGGTAGGGCTCTCCGGCCTCTTCATAACACTTTGCTACGAATTGAGAACAAAATGCCGTCGGATGACTGCCCTCCAGCAAGGAGCGCAAGGCCTGGTAGGTAGACGCCAGCAGGCATATGGCGGCCCCGGCCGTCTCCCGGTCCCAGCGGAACCGGCAATATTTGGAGGTCACCAGAAGAAGCCCCAGCAAATAAATGCCGCCATACGGGAGTTTCTGCTGCAGGTATTTCCTTCCTGTTTCAACAACCGGGTCCAGCGTGGGGAGATCCCTGTTCCTGTAAACATAGATGGTGCGCCCGGCAAACCTTTCCCGGGCCGGATTTTCCAGGACGGGATGTTCTCCGGTGGCTTCAAGCAGGGTTTGCTTTTCCTCATCGGCATAAAGGGCGGCATGGCTTACATCCGAATTGGTCAGCAGCCCGATCAGGGAAGAGATAATGTCCCCCTGAAGCACGGAGAAAAGGAGGACATCCCCCTTCTTCAGCTCATTGATTGATAATTCAGTCTTCATGGCACATCATGCTGTTTCCGGATCAGAAGTCCCCGACCACGGCTTTTTTCTCCTCCACATGGCGTATGTAATGCTTCGTGGATGGCATCGACTCGACATACTGTACATCGTCTCCTCCATCGATTTTAACCGTATCGTCCTTGAACATGCTGAATATTTCCTTTGCCTCCTTAATCATTTCCTTCATCTGTTTGGGGTCATCTCCAAACGCCTTGTTCAGAATGCCCGCATAGGCCGCCAGGAAGGTGTTGAAATCCATTTTACTGACATCTACAGCGGATTTGTAGGCCGTGTATGATATGGCGCTTGTCAGGATGGAGGTCAAATAACCGGTTGCCTTCATGTTCCGGCCCCAGCAACTGATGTCATACCGCACCAGGGCGGGATATTCCACGACCACGTAGTATGTTTCCACGATCTTCTCCGTCCCCTCTCCAGCTCCCAGAATGGCGTCAATCCCGGTAGAAATGATGGAGCCTACCGCATCCGCGATCTGTCCATTCCCGTTGAACAGCTGTTTGAACGCTTCGGTCACCTTGGTCACAATATCGCCGGAACCTTCCTTGTAAACGGCTCTGGATTCCAATTGCTTGGCCAGAACCTTCGTGATGGGTATGGTCAGGTCATCGCTGATTTTCCCATCCTTCAAGCTGGCTTCTATTCGCTGCTGGAATATTTCCGTTTGAGACTTTGCAAGAGAAATGAGGATATCCAGTTGTTCCTGAACATCTTTCTGCTCTTCCTTCACCTTGTTTTTGGTATCGCTTAATTTTCCCATAACATTATTTTGGTTAATTGTTTAAATATATGATAACTCAAATATTTCATCTAACACGGTATGAAAAAAATCAAAAATAATCAACAAGTATTTAAAAAAATAGATATATTTTTCTAACAAATTACATAAATTCAAAACTTTCACCCGTCTCTCCAGGTCCATTTCTATTCGTTCTTCCTCCCTTCCTCTACCGTTTCCCATGCCCGGGACACTCTTTCAGGGAAAGGCCCCCTTTTTCCCGAAAATCGTGGTCCCTGTTCCGCCTGCATTCCTGCATATGCCCCCTCCAGTGATGGTAATGCCAGAAAGGGCCCGTCCCTAAATTTCCCGTTTGACAGGGAGGCGTATCTTCCATACGCACGCCATTGAATAGTTCAAGACCTTATTATTTTTTCACAGTCAGTCGTATATGGATATTTTCAAGCAAGTGTTCATATGTATGGAAGAAAAATCAGAATCCCAGCTTCTCCCCTGTTTCCAGATTGACGCATCGTTATTCGTGTGCGAGATTGGAGAAAGCATATGGACACAAATCGTACCTCTACCATGCCGATCGTACCCAAGCAGTACCGGCTGCCATTTTTCATGCTGGTTTCCTGCTTCGCCCTGTGGGGTTTGCTGAACAATATGACGGACAATCTGGTCCCCGCTTTCAGCAAAATTTTCATGATCAACGCCTCCGAGTCCGCCGGAGTGCAGATTTCCTTCTACGGGGCGTATGCGGTGCTGGCGATTTTCGCCTCCATCCTGCTTGAGGAATTTTCCTACAAGGCGGGCGTGCTGATCGGCCTGGGCTTCTACATGATAGGCGCGCTGTGCTATATCCCCGCCGCGATAGGCCAGAGCTTTGACATTTACCTGATGGCTATTTTCGTCCTGGCGGGCGGCCTCTCCATCCTGGAAACCACCTGCAATCCCTTCGTGCTGTCCATGGGGTCGCAGGAAACGAGCGTACGCCGCCTCAACTTCGCCCAGGCCTTCAACCCCATCGGCTCCCTGACGGGCATTTTCCTGGCAAAATACTTCATTCTGTCCCACTTGAACGATGCGGACATGGACGCCCGCAAGGCCATGGACCCGGAACAGCTGAACGCCATCGTGAGCGACGAACTTTTCTGGGTATGCGTGCCTTACGTGGGCCTGGTCGCCATTGCGGCCGTCATCTGGTTCTTCTTCTGCCGCTACAAGTCCGACGACGAAACCGTGCCCACGCGGGAAAACACCCGGCCGCTTTCCTCCAAACTGGGCCGTCTGGGCCTCTGCATCGCCTTTATTCTGGTTCCCTTCCTGTTCCAGTATTATTCCAGCTTTGAATTCAGCATGGTCCAGCAGATCCTGATCATGATGATCGGCCCCATCGCCTTCCTGATCATCATGCCGGATTACCGCTGCCAGCTCATGAAGCTCATCAGGCTTCCCCGCTATACCTGCGGCGTAGTCGCCCAATTCTTCTATGTGGGCGTGCAGATCGCCGTGTGGACGTGGACGATCAAGTACATCATGTCCGTCTTCCCGGGTATGCAGGAAGCGGCCGCCTCCAACTATTACATCTTCTCCATCATTCTCTTCATCGCCTGCCGCGCCATCACCACGGCCCTGATGAAGAAATTCAACCCGGCCAACATGATGGCGCTCTTCGCCGTTGCCGGCATTCTCTGCTGCCTGGGAACCATGTACCTGCCCAAGGAAATCTCCGTCTGGACGCTGGTTGCCATTTCCGGCTGCATGTCCCTGATGTTCCCGACCATCTACGGCATCGCCCTGCGCGGCCTGGGGTCGGAAGTCAAGCTGGGCGCGGCTGGCCTGATCATGGCCATTCTAGGCGGCGCGGTCATCACCCCGTACATGGGCGCCTGTATTGACAACACCACGGTGAAAAACCAGGTGGCCTACTTTGAATCCATCGACCGCCCCCTGATCGCCCAGGTGGAAGCCGCGGACTCCAGAAAATCCATCTCCGGCTCCATGCTCACCCTCTACAAAATGTCGGAGGCAAACGCCGCGGAAGGAGGGGAACAGGCCAAAACCGCCGCCAAGTTCGAGAAGAACCTGCAAACCTTCCAATCCCTGCCCTCCCTGACCGGAACCGCCTTCAGTGAGGCCGCCAAAACGCTGCCCGGCTGTTCCGCCCTCACGCCCGCGGAACTTTCCCTGTTCAAGGACAACCTGAGCCGGCTTCCCGCCGCCGCCAGCCGGGAACAGCAGATCCAGCAGTTCTCCCTGATTCCGGCCCTGACCACGCTCCCCGCCTCCCGGGCCGACGTCCTGAACGACCTGATCTCCCACCCCCTAGACATGAGGCAGTTCCAGACGGCCCAGGAAAACTTCGTGGAAAAAGCCGTGCGGTCATCTTTCTTTATTCCCATCATCTGCTTTGCCGTGGTACTAATTTACGGCTTCTTCTTCCGGAACGTTCATCTGAAGAAGGAGGAAGACGAAGAAGAGTCCGTACCGGCATAATCCCTTCACATCACCTACGCAAGATATGAAAACAATACTCCCCACCATAGGAATCCGTCCCACGATTGACGGCCGCCGCCTCGGCGTCCGCGAATCGCTGGAAGACCAGACCATGAACATGGCCAAGGCCGCCGCCGCCCTTATTGAAGCCAATGTCCGCCACGCCTCCGGCGAACCCGTCAAATGCGTGATCGCGGACACCTGCATCGGCGGCCCCGCGGAAGCCGCCGCCTGTGCGGACAAGTTCAAGGCCAACAACGTAGGGGTCTCCCTGGCCGTAACGCCCTGCTGGTGCTACGGCAGTGAAACTTTCGACATGGACCCGTTCACGCCCAAGGCCATCTGGGGCTTCAACGGAACGGAGCGCCCCGGCGCCGTGTACCTGGCCGCCGCCCTGGCGGGCCTGAACCAGAAGGGCTTCCCCGCCTTTTCCATTTACGGCAAGGACGTGCAGGATGCGGGAGACACCTCCATCCCGGATGACGTAGCGGAAAAAATCCTCCGCTTCGCCCGCGCCGGGCTGGCCGTGGCGACGCTCCGCGGCAAGGGCTACCTTTCCATCGGCGGCTGTTCCATGGGTATCGCCGGCTCCATCGTGGACCAGTCCTTCTGGGAAAACTACCTGGGCATCCGCGTACAGGCCGTGGACATGACGGAAGTGCGCCGCCGCATGGACCAGAAGATTTACGACCAGGAGGAATTCGACATCGCCATGAAGTGGGCCGATGCCGTCTTCAAATTCGCCGAGGACAAGAACCGCCCGGACCTGAAGCTGGACGAGAACGGCCGCCGCAAAACCTTCAAGGAAAGCGTGCTGATGGCCATGATCTTCCGCGACATGATGCAGGGCAATCCCAAGCTCAAGAAGATCGACCGGGAAGAAGAGTCCCTGGGCTACCAGGCCATTGCCGGCGGCTTCCAGGGCCAGCGCCACTGGACGGACTTTTACCCCAACGGGGACATCGCGGAAACTCTGCTCAACTCCACCTTTGACTGGAACGGCCCGCGCGCGCCGATGCCCTTCGCCACGGAAAACGACTCCCTGAACGGAGCGTGCCTCCTGTTCGGCTACCTGCTCACCGGCCAGGCGAACGTCTTTGCGGACGTGCGCACCTACTGGAGCCCGGAAGCCGTGAAGCGCGTCACCGGCTACAAGCTGGAAGGCAAGGCCAAGGACGGCATCATCCACCTCATCAACTCCGGCTCCGCCGCGCTGGACGGCTGCATGGCCTGCACGGACAAGGACGGCAACCCCGTCATGAAGAAGCACTGGGACGTCACCCAGGAGGACGCGGACAAGATGATGAGCCAGGCCACCTGGTGCCCGGCCAACCGGGAATACTTCCGCGGCGGCGGCTACTCCGTCCATTACGTCACCAAGGGCGGAGCCCCCGTCACGATGATGCGCCTGAACATCGTCAAGGGCCTGGGTCCCGTGCTGATCGTGGCGGAAGGCTGGTCCGTGGACCTGCCCGACAAGGTGCACAAGACGCTGGACGAACGGACCGATCCGGGCTGGCCCACCACTTGGTTCGCCCCACGCCTTACCGGCAAGGGCGCCTTCACGGACGTGTACAGCGTCATGGCCAACATGGGCGCCAACCACGGGGCCTTCACGTACGGCCATATCGGCGCGGACATCCTGACGCTGGCTTCCATGCTGCGCATTCCCGTGTATGCCCACAACATTCCGGACGACCAGGTTTACCGCCCGTCCGCCTGGGGCCTCCACGGCACCGCAGAACCGGAAAGCGCCGACTTCCGCGCCTGTGCCAATTACGGGCCGCTGTATGGGAAATATTGACAGGTAATAGGTAATAGTTAATAGGTAATAGTTAACAGCTTCGGATAAAACATGGCAGAAAGTCTCGTTTCCGCTAAAAGTTTTTCTTTTGCGGTCCGCATCATTCAATTATGCAGGCACTTGAGAAAGCAGGACGTTGAACGGGAATTACTCAGCCAGCTCATACGTTCCGGCACGAGTATTGCCGCCAATTTATCCGAAGCTGTTTACGGCAGCAGCAGAAGGGACTTCTTTTCCAAAGCCCGCATTGCTTTGAAGGAATGTTCCGAGACACATACCTGGCTTAAACTGCTGCATGCCACCGGAAGCCTGACGGAACCGGAATATTCCTCCATCAGCCAGGACTGCACGGAAATCCTTAAAATGCTGGTTTCCATTAATAAAACAGCTCAAAAAGAGCACTCCAACACCTATTAACTCTTAACATTTAACTATTAACTCCTAACCTTCAACTCATGTATTCCCTCTGTTTGGACTGCGGCGCGACGAACGTGCGCGCGATGGTTGTGGATGAAAAAGGCGTCATTGCGGGGAAGGCCTCGCAGCCCAACGCCACGCTGCCGGGAGAGGAAAATCCGGAGTTCCACGTATGGGACGCCGACCGGATTTTCAACCAGCTTTCCGAATGCGCCGTCCAGGCGCTCCAAGGCCTGCCTGCCGAGCAGGTGAAGGCGGTGACAATCACCACCTTCGGCGTGGACGGCGCGCTGACGGATGCGGAAGGCAATCTTCTTTATCCCGTCATTTCCTGGAAATGCCCCCGCACGGCGGAGGTGATGAAGCACATCGGCAAATACATTTCCCAGGAAGAACTCAACCGGATTTCCGGCGTGGGCGCCTTTGCCTTCAACACCATTTACAAGCTCGTCTGGCTCAAGGAAAACCGCCCGGACCTGCTGGAAAAGGCCCATGCGTGGCTCTTCATCTCCAACATTCTGGCCTGCAAGCTCACCGGCATCATGGCCACGGACCGCACGATGGCCGGAACTTCCCAGCTTACGGATATGGAAACGGGAGACTTTTCCCCGCTTATCCTGGACCGCCTCGGCCTGCGCCGCGACCTTTTCCCGCCCATGGTTGACGCAGGGAAAACCATCGGCCTTGTCACGCCGGAAGCGGCCGCGGGCATGGGAATTCCCGCCCTGGCCGGCGTTCCCGTGATCTCTGCGGGGCATGACACCCAGTTCGCCATCTTCGGTTCCGGAGCGGACAGGGACCAGCCCGTTCTTTCCTCCGGAACATGGGAAATCCTGATGGTGCGCTCCGCCCAGGCGCACCTGGCTCCGGAGGATTACGCGGACGGAGCCACGGCGGAGTTCGACGCGGAACCCGGCCTGCTCAACCCCGGCCTGCAATGGCTCGGCTCCGGCATCATTGAATGGGTGAAATCCGCCTGCTTCCGGGGAGAAACGTACGACGTCATGGACGCGGAAGCGGAAGTGATTCCCCCCGGCTGCGACGGAGTCACCATGGTGCCGGACTTTCTGGCATCCGGAGACGGCAAGGGTTCCATCAACGGCCTGGTGCTGGGCAGAACGCGCGCCCACATCTACCGCGCCGCCATGGAGGCCCTCACCTGGCGCCTGAAATCCCGCCTGGCCCGTCTGGAATCCGTCGGCGGCTTCAAGAGCGGCTTCCTCATCCT
Organism: Akkermansia sp. KLE1798; assembly: GCF_001580195.1. Lineage (NCBI taxonomy): Bacteria > Pseudomonadati > Verrucomicrobiota > Verrucomicrobiia > Verrucomicrobiales > Akkermansiaceae > Akkermansia > Akkermansia sp. KLE1798. The sequence goes on along the minus strand of NZ_KQ971099.1, from coordinate 134,792 downwards.
GGTAGGCGGGGGAGCCAGAAACAAGATATGGACGCAGATGCGCGCGGACATTCTCCAGATTCCGGTGAAAGTCTCGGAAGTCTCGGAAAGCACCGTTTTGGGCGCATCCATGTTTGCCTTTGCCGGAGCCGGAGTGTACTCTACGCCCGAGCAGGCCAGGGACGCCTTCGGCATCATGTACCGGACATTCCTGCCCGGCCCCCAGAAGGCCGCCTACGAAAAGCTCAACCATTAACACGCAACTAATATGTCAGAAGACTGGTCAATCTCCCCGCCCCTCCCGGACAAGGTGTTCCCGTGGGAAAAGTACAATCCCGTCACGAAGGAGGAAGTGGACGCGTTTTTCAATTCCCCTGAAATCCTGGTGATCAAGGAACGCATGTGCGACATGGGCCGCCGCCTGTGGAACCGCGAGTATGTGGACGGAAACGGCGGCAATATCTCCGTGCGGGTGGCGCAGAATCTCGTACTGTGCTCCCCCACCCTGTGCTCCAAGGGATTCATGAAGGTGGAGGACATCTGCCTGGTGGACATGGAAGGCCGCCAGAAAGCGGGCATCCGCCCCTCCACCAGCGAGGTGAAGACGCACATCGCCATGATGAAATCCGTGGGCGTCAACTCCTGCATCCACGCCCATCCCCCGCACTGCAACGCCTTCCTGTTCGCCGGCCAGGTTCCGCCCTCCGGCATCAATCCGGAAGCGGACATTTTCCTGGGGCACATCCCGCTGGCCCCCTACGGAACGCCCGGCTCCCCGGAAACGGCCCAGGCCGTTGCGGAGGTATCCAGGCAATCCACCGTCGTATTCATGGAAAACCACGGCGTCATCGCCGGAGGCCGCCACGTGGAGGAGGCGGAATGGTTCATGGAAAACGCGGACGCCTACTGCCGCATGGTCCTTCTGGCCGGGCTGCACAAGGCCCCCCTGAACCAGGTGGGACCGGAAGGCGTGGCGGACTTCCTCGCCATCCGCAAGGCCATCGGCTACGCCGTTCCGGAAGGACAGCCTCTGTACAATACGGAAACCTACGCCGGGTACAAGCTGGGCAAATCCGGCAAATAAAAAACTCTTTCAGCGGGGCGGCGGAAATCCTGCCGCCCCGTTTTTTCCACCCCCCTGCATGAAAATATGATCACTGCCATTTCCATCGCCATCGGAGTCTTCCTGATTAATCCCATCATCGTTACACAGGATTCACTCTCCCTTCAGTACACTAGAGGCGCAGAAGACGGCCGCCAGGGGAAAACTTCCCTGAGCGTCACCTGGAAGGCGGAAAAAAAGGGAAAAGAAAATAAAGCTGCCTGGGAAACCGCCTGTTCCTATCCGGATGCCGCTTCCTGGTACCTGCCGGTCATCCGGACCCACACGATCTTCCTCGAATCCGGTGAAAGGAGGGTAAAAGAAATCTCCTTCATCTGGGAAAAACCTTCCTCCCAAGAAGAAGGAGAGAATGCAGGGACTTCGATCAGGCCGAAATACGTCTCCATGGGAGGAGGTGACAGGGAACTGGAATTCGACTGGGTCGTACAGCCTTTCTCTCCGGGCAAGGACGATTTTAAATAAAGTCCCGCCATTGAGGAAAAATCCGGAAATGGAAACATCCATGAAGGAAGGGCTTTTCCCGGAAGCCCTCCGTCTTCCCGTCCGGAAAAGTGAATAAACGGAAGCGTACTATTTCCCTTCCCTGCCGGCTTCCTGTGGAACCGGTCATGCCCACCGCACCTTTTTGCACCTCAATCCCACGTTTTAATCCCCTGCCCACGGGTTCCGTTCAAGGTTCCGCGCGAGACGGGTTCAACTGTATTCAGCATGAGTCATTCCTGACTAAAGAACTTTCCGCTGCGGCATTCTCCTATCTCTTCCAGCAAAACCGACAGAGGTTCTTCCGCCCTAAAAATTCTGAGTCCGGACTCCGGCAGCGGAAAGAAAAGTAGCTAGCCCTTACTGCAAATGATGCTGTAGAGCAACAGGATTAAATCCTTCCGCAAAAACCTTCCCTGCCAGATCAGAAAATTATCCAGCCGCCACAGGCTGCTTTAGTTCATTCATGCCTTCCCTCAAAAAATAGAATGATTCCTTTCATTCTATTAATGCAGATGGAAAAGGCTATTCCGAATGATAAATTCCTTTGAAGCTAAAAACAAATACGGATTTCATATCCGTTGTCAATAGATATGTTTGATAAATAGTTGTTTTTGAAAATTTAAACAAGGAATTCACTTGTATTTCAGTGTTTTTACATAATCTATAATTTTTCTTAATCACTGAAAAAAAATAAGTAACAACAAAATGAAATCATTGCCGGATATGAAATCCGACACATTTGTTTCTGTTCAAGGAAGAAACCATTTTTATGAAGAAGACTTTATCGCTGTTCATGGCAATGATGGCCGTTTCCGCCTCTCAGGCGGCTACCGTATTACAGCCCGACTTCAATTACAACGGTTACTGGGTTTACGTCTGGAATGGGGGCGACAATGGAAATTGGTCAGAAAACAACTGGGGTGTCCTTAAAAATTCATCCCAGAGCAGCCTTCAATCAGGAGACGGTTACAAGCCCATCAATCAGGACCCCGGCTTTATTGGGTATGATTTTTCCATGGAAGGCGGAAAACAGACGTTCACCAGCAACCAGACAGCTATTACCGTTACAGCCGGAAACGATCTGAAAAGTTGTGTATCAGGTATCTATTTGGGAGACTATGTCACCCTTAATGCCACCGAATGGGGAGATTACGGAGCATTTTCCATGCATCTCGGAACCAACACTCAAGTGAATTTCAATTTTGACATGGGCGTTGCGGACGGAACGGTTTTCGACTTCGGACAAATGACGGGAAACAGCCTGGTTACTATCGGGACGGCATGGCTTGGGGATAAAACAACCATCCTGAAGGGCAGTTATACCCTGTCCGGATTGACTTCCTCCATTGACATGCTCCATGTCGGCTTCGGAGACGGTTCCATTGCCAACTTTGACGGCTCCCAATTGCAAGTAACGGATTCCGACGGCAATACACTTACCTATGTCCAGGATGCCAGCAACCTCAAGGAAGGCGAATTCGGCCTGCAATACAATGACGGAAACGTTCAACTGGTAGCCATGGCCGTCCCTGAACCCGCAACCGCCGCCCTGGGACTGATTGGCCTCGGCACGCTTCTGATGCGCCGCAGACGGTCTTGACGGACAATTCGTTTGATCAGATCAATTCAAAGGCGGGAGATTTCCCGCCTTTTTTATTTTCCTGGACTCGCCAAGCCCGCTCCACGGACAGATGAATGGCCCTTCCCGCGTTTAAACACATTCATTCCGAACGGATTGCCCGAATGGCTTCCGAGTTATTGACGGCGGCGCCTTATCAGCAATCCCCCCACGCACAGGAGGCCCAGGAGGGAAACGGAAGGTTCCGGAACGGCCCGGGAGCCCGTCACGTATTCCACATACAGCTTCTTGCCGTCGGCGTCATAAACCAGCTTGTACTTGCCCAGGTCCTCCCTGGTGGCGGTCAGTTCCGCAGACTGGTCATAGAGGGTGGAAACTTCTCCGGCTTCAAAGTTCACCTGGAAATTGGAAAAATTCAATGACAGGGCATCTCCATTGGTCCCGAAGCTCATCAAATCCCTGCGCTGGATGGAGAATTCCCCTCCTTCCAGAATGTCCAGGGAACCGTTTAAATTGAAGTGGGCGCTTGACGAACTGTTGAAATTGGCCTGGTACGCCACGGAACCTTCCAGGCCCAGGTTGAACGTAAGGGGCTGGCGACCTACCGCAGGAGCGCCGTTTTTATAATCCCCCCATACGTTGTTTGTGAAAATCAGGCCATCCGCGGAGCCGATGGTGAAGGTGGAACCCCAGAATTTCGCATCGTTGGTCGTCACCGTCAGGGTGCTCCCCTCTGCGATATTGATATTCATGCCGTAGAACGTATTGCTCCCTCCGTTGCTCCCTATCTTGACGTTGATGTTTCCTCCGGCGCCGATGTACACGGTATCTCCCGTGGCGGGTTTTGATGCGGACGCGGGGCCGTCCGGAGAATCCGTTTTCCAATTGCCGGCCGTTTCCCACCAGCCGTCATTGGAACCGGAATAATACAGGGAGGCTCCCAGGGAAAAGGACGCCGTACTGCACAAAACAACCAGCAGGGACAGAACAGTTTTCATACGCGGATAATGTAACGGATTCCGAATCCGCGTTTTTGATCTGTTATTAACCGTCTTTATAATTCCAAGACGGTCATGAACAAACAGGAATATTCAAAAAATATCAGAATTGGAGCATATTAATTATTATCAATGCCTTATAAAAATAAAACATTTATTGTCAATAAATTCCATTGCCAGCGGATTCGGAATCCCCTATTCGTACAAAAACAGGTCAAACCCTTCAAATTGTTCGTGCAGATTTGCTGACCGGAAACGGTCTTCAAACGGCGGCAGCCACGTATCCGCCGGATATTCTCCCCTGATATGGGAAACCCACATGCGGGACATGAGCGGCATCATCAGGGAAAAGATTTCCGCACCGCCGATGACCATGACTTCCGGGTCCATCAGGGGAAGACGCTTCAGTTCCTCCACGGAATGAATGACGTCCACTCCTTCCGCCGTCCAGGACGGATCGCGGGTCAGCACGATGTTCTGGCGCCCGGGGAGCGGCCTGCCGATGCTTTCATAGGTTTTGCGGCCCATCAGGACGGGATGTCCCGTGGTAATGCGCTTGAAGGTCTTCAGGTCGTCCGGCAAATGCCAGGGCAGCGCGCCCCGGTAGCCGATGCCGCGGCCGGACGCCATGGCGACCACTCCTGTGTAAGTGACGGGCTGTGACATGATGGTCAGGGAATGAGGTGGGCGGAATTATACGGAAATGGGAGCCTTGATGTGCGGCAGTGGATCGTATCCGGTAAGTTGGAAGTCCTCGTAACGGAATCCGTCAATGGTCCTGACGTCCGGATTGAGTTTCATTACCGGAAGCGGGCGCGGCGTGCGGGCCAATTGCTCCCGCGCCTGGTCCAGATGGTTGCGGTACAGGTGCAGGTCCCCGAAGGTATGAATGAATTCCCTGGCCTCATAGCCGCACACCTGCGCCGTCATGAGCAGCAGCAGGGCATAGGAGGCAATGTTGAACGGCACCCCCAGGAAGAGGTCCGCGCTGCGCTGGTAGAGCTGCAGGGAAAGGCCGTGCCTTTCCTCTCCCGGCTGGGCGGGAATCACGCAGAACTGAAAGAGGGAATGGCACGGCGGGAGGGCCATGTCATCCACCAGGGCCACGTTCCAGGCGCTGACGATGTGGCGGCGCGACCACGGGTTGTTTTTCAGACCGTCTATCAGCCTGGCAATCTGGTCGATGGGACGTCCGTCCTCGCCGGGCCAGCAGCGCCACTGCGCGCCATACACGGGGCCAAGCTCGCCGTTTTCATCGGCCCATTCGTCCCAGATGCTGACGCCGTTGTCTTTCAGGAATTTGATGTTGGTCTCCCCTTTCAGGAACCAGAGCAGTTCGTAAATGATGGAGCGCAGGTGGAGCTTCTTGGTGGTCAGGCACGGAAAACCGTCGCGCAGGTCATACCTGCTCTGCCTGCCGAACACGCCGATGGTGCCCGTCCCGGTCCGGTCCTCCCGCCCCACCCCATGGGTCAAAACGTCGTCCAAAAGTTCCAAATACTGCTTCATTTCCGTAATTTGCGCTTTTCTCAGCCCTTGGCCCGTGATAATACGAGCATGCGCCACTTTAGTACCATCTCCAGCACCAAAAGCCAGCCTTTTCACTATTCCCCGCCCCTGTATTTTTTCCGTTACGCGTTCCATGATTTCCATGCTCATACCTGACGAGCCATATTTGGGATTCGCCGCCCTGTGCCACATAGCCGGGGCATTCTGCCTGATTCCGGCCCTGCTCCACACGCGCACGCCCCAGGGCACCATCGCGTGGCTGATTTCCCTGCTGGCCTTCCCCTACATCGCCGTGCCCTTTTATCTGATTCTGGGGCGGCGCACCTTCAGCGGCTACGTGGAGACGCGGCGCAGGCAGACGGATTCCGAGTCCCCGTGGGGGGAGCTGACGGACAAGATCACGAACTGCATGAAGCCGTACGCCATCCGCTCCGCGGACACGGCGGGGGAGATCATGCAGACGCTGGGGGACATCGTGCGGCTGCCGGTGTGCAGGGGCAATTCCTGCCAGCTCCTGATCGACGCGGACAACGCCTTTCCCCGCATTTACGACGCCATCAAGAAGGCGGAGCGGTACATCCTGATCGAGTTTTTCATCATCAAGAACGATTCCGTGGGCCGGAACCTGAAAAACCTGCTGATTGAGCGGGCGCGGGACGGCATCCACATTTACATGCTGTATGATGAAATAGGCTCCCACAAACTACCGCCCGGCTATATTTCCGCCCTGCGGAAAGAGGGGGTAAAGATCGAGCCGTTCAACGGAAAGCGCCACTTCCTGAGCAACGTCCTGCGCCTGAATTTCCGGAACCACCGGAAGCTGGTGGTCGTGGACGGCTCCACCGCCTTCATCGGGGGCATGAACATCGGCCGGGAGTATCTGGGAAAGGGGGCGCTGGGGTATTGGAGAGACACGTTCATCCAGCTTCACGGCCCCTCCGTCCAGCAAACCCAGATCAGCTTCCTGGAAGACTGGAACTGGGCCACCATGTCGAAATCCACCCCGTCCACCTTCCCCCGCCTGTGCTGGGACATCACGCCCCAGCCGGAGGATAAAACCGTGCTGGTGCTGCCTTCCGGCCCGGCGGACGTGATTCCTGCGTGGAAGACCACCATCATCGCCCTGGCGAACCGGGCTACGCACCGCCTGTGGATTTCCACGCCCTATTTCGTGCCGGACGAAGGCGTGATGTCCGCCCTCCAGGCGGCCGCCCTGCGGAATGTGGACGTGCGCATCCTGCGCCCGGAACGGGCGGACCACATTCTGGTGAAGCTTTCCTCCTTCACCTTCCTGCGTGACCTGGATACCTACGGCATCCAGCTTTGGGCTTACAAAAAGGGCTTCCTGCACCAGAAGGTGATCCTGATGGACGACGATATCGCCACCGTGGGAACGGCCAACCTGGACAACCGCTCCCTGGCCCTGAACTTCGAGCTCACCGCCATTGTCCGCGATCCCGGCGTGTGTGCGGAGGTACAGGCCATGCTGGAAAAAGACTTTTACTCGTCCGTCCGGGAATCCCTGGAGGACTACAACAAAAAATCGCTGGGATTCAAAATGCTATGCAACCTTGCCAGGTTGATGGCTCCCGTACAATAACTGAATTTTATTGGAATCATTCTAAATTTTACTCTTGTAAGCTTGACCTCCTCAAACTCGTGTGAGACAATTCTTTTCAAGAAGCCACCCCCTTCAATTTTTAACGATCGTTAAATAAATATGAATCCTGTTACATTCAACTGTACCGTTCTGCGCGACGGCCACCAGTCCCTGGCGGCCACCCGCATGAAGACGGCAGACATGCTGCCCATCGCCCCCATCCTCGATTCCATGGGCTTCAGCGCCCTGGAGACCTGGGGCGGAGCCACCATCGACGCCGGCCTTCGCTTCCTGAAGGAATGGCCGTTCGACCGTCTGGACGCCCTGAAGAAGGCCGCCCCCAAAACGCCCCACATGATGCTTCTGCGCGGCCAGAACATTGTGGGCTACACCAATTACGCGGATGACGTGGTGGAAGCCTTCGTGGCCATGAGCGCCAAGCACGGCATGAATATTTTCCGCATTTTCGACTGCGTGAACGACCCGCGCAACATGGAAACCTCCATCCGCGCCGCCAAGAAGGCCGGAGCTCAGGCGCACGGCACCATCTGCTACACGACTTCCCCCGTGCATACCACGCAAAGCTTCGTGGACATGGGCCGCGAACTGGCGGACATGGGCGCGGACGCCATCGTCATCAAGGACATGGCCGGCCTCATCCCTCCCTACGTGACGCATGAACTGGTCAGCGCTCTGAAGAAGGACCTGAATATTCCCGTCTGGATTCACACGCACGATACCGCCGGACTCGGCGCCTCCACCTACCTCAGCGCGATTGACGCCGGGGTGGACGCCTGCGACGTATCCATCTCCCCCTTCGCCAACGGCACGGGACAGCCGGACTGCCTGCGCATGCTCGCCCTGCTCAACGGCAATTCCCGCAAGCCGGATTACGATACGGACAAGCTCATTGAGGTGTCTGAAATGCTCAAGCCCATTTACGACGAACTGGGCAAATTCACCTCCCACCGCAACGAGGTGGTGGATTCCGACACGCTGCGCTACCAGGTTCCCGGCGGCATGCTTTCCAACTTCCGCACCCAGCTCAAGGAACAGGGCATGGAAGACAAGTTTGAAGAAGTGTTTGCGGAAATCCCCGTGGTCCGCAAAGCCCTGGGCTGGATTCCGCTGGTGACGCCCACCTCCCAGATCGTGGGCGTGCAGTCCATGCTGAACGTCAAGTTCGGCCGCTGGAAGAACATCACGCCCCAGGCGGCGGACATCGCCCTGGGTTATTATGGCCGCACCCCCGCCCCCGTGGATCCGGAAGTGCAGAAACTCTGTGCGGAAAAGATGGGCAAGGAACCGATCACCTGCCGCCCGGCGGACCTGATCAAGCCCGACATGGAAAACCTGCGCAGGAAGCTTGCGGAAAAGGGCCTGCCCACGGACGACGAGCATTGCGTGATTTACGCCATGTTCCCCCAGCAGGTGGAAGACTTCTACAAGAAGCCCGAACCGCAGCCGGAGACCCCCGTCCAAGTGAACGCCGCCCCCGCTGCCGCCGCACCGTCCATGACGGTTATTGACAACGGCATCACCGCCCAGGTGAGCGGCCCCTCCGGCTCCCGCGACCTGACCATCGTCATCAACGGCCAGGCCCACTCCGTGAAAGTGGAGCGCGTCGATTAAGGACAGACGAATACTTTATCAATCCATTCACAGGCTGTTCCGGAAATCCGGGACAGCCTGTTTTTTAAACTTCTTTTCCGGCCAAATCTCCCCGCGCTCCGGAGGAAACATCCAGGAATGCGGCCCCCTCAATCACCGGGGAATTCCGGTTATAAAAAACACGGCAGAAATGCCGATTCTCGTGAATGGCTATTCAACAAGGGGGGAAAGAGAAACTCCCGGCTTTTCCGGTAAAAAACCTCCCCAGTCCAAGAGGATTTTTTTCTCCGAGCAGTATTTTCAACATGCCGGGAGGGACTTTTTCCTCCCTCACATGTTCTTTGAAGGTAAAAGACCGGGAATCAGCATCATTCCCGGCGGCGGCCCGCCTCCGGAGAAGCACCGTCATGCTTCACATGGCATGTACTCCAGCGTCCCTGCCCGCAAGGAGCGGAGTAAAATGACGACGGCGCGCGGGATTTTCTTCCGCACGCCGTCGCCAGGCCGGAACCATCCCCACGGGCAAGCCGCACCCGTGGGAAGGTCCGGAGGAAGATGTCCGGAAGCTCAGCTTTCCCTGGACTCCACCATGTTGATTTTGGGAACGATCAGGCTGAAGATGATGAAGGCGGCCAGATAGGCGCATCCGCAGACGACGAAGATGATGTCATAGCCGTGGGAAGGATTGCCCAGCGCTACGAAGTGGGACAGCGTAAAGCCCACGGCCGTCTGGAACAGCACGCTGCCGATCTGTCCGGCCATGCCGGAAAGGCCGGTGATGGACGCCACGTCCGACTTGGGGAACATGTCGGACCCCAGGGTATACACGCTGGCGGACCACGCCTGGTGGGCGCCTCCCGCCAGTCCGAGCACGGCTACGATGGTCCACATGTCGAAGTACTGGACAAAGATGACCGGAAGCACGCAGCAGGCAAAGATGAGCATGGAGATTTTCCTGACCTTGTTCAGGCTCCATCCGCGCCCCGCCAGGTACTTGGTCAGGGAGCCGCCGATGATGCTGAGGACGGTCACCAGCGCGTAAATGACGATCAGCGGCAGGGCGGATTCCTTGATGTTGTAGCCGAAGTGCTTGTTGAAGAAGTCGGGCAGCCAGAAGAGGAAGAACCACCAGATGGGGTCCGTCAGGAAGCGGACGATGATGAGGCTCCATGCCTGCCTGTAGGTGAGAAGTTTTCTCCAGGGGATGGATTCCCTGGCCTCTTCCTTTTCCGCCCGCGCCAGTGCGGAGGATTCCTCCGCCAGTTTCACGCGCGGTTCCTTTGGCATCCGGAGCCAGAAGGCCACCCAGATGAAGCCCAGCACGCCGGCCGCGATGAACGCCGACTGCCAGCCCCAAGCGGCGGCGATGAACGGGATGGTAGCCGGAGCCACCAGGGCGCCCACGTTCGCGCCGGAGTTGAACAGGGTGGTGGCGAATACGCGCTCCCCGGAGGTAAACCAGTTGGTCACCGTCTTGATGCTGGCGGGGAAGTTGCCGCCTTCACCCAGCCCCAGAATGATGCGGCTGAGGCCCATGGATTTGACGCCCACGGCAAAAGCGTGGGAGATGGCCCCCACACTCCACCAGATGATGGAGATGGCAAAGCCCATGCGGGCTCCGTACTTGTCGATAATCCAGCCGAACATGGTCAGGCCGATGGCGTAGGAGGCCTGGAAAATGGACATGATCATGCCGTATTGGGCGTCCGTCCATCCCAGCTCGACGTCCAGGATGGGCTTCAGGATGGAGAGTATCTGGCGGTCCAGGTAATTGATCGTCGTAGCTGCAAAGAGCATGAAAAGGATCATCCACCGGAAGGAGTCCTGCCTGGGTTGTTCTTGAATCATAAGCGGGGGATTGTTTGGATTGATGCTGTTTTCCGCCTACAGGGCCCGGAGGGCTTCCCGGGTTCTGCGGCCTATTTCCTCCCATTCGGAGGACTGGATCAGGGACGGCTCGCAAATCCAGGAACCGCCGCAGGCGGCCACTTCTGGAATTTCAAGCCAGGAGCCTATGTTGCCGGCATGGATGCCGCCCGTGGGCATGATGCGCACGCCCGTGTGCCGGAAGGCTCCCAGCAGGGATTTGAGCATCTTGACGCCACCTGCGGCTTCCGCCGGGAAGAATTTCTGGAACAGGCACCCCAGGGAGAGGGCCTGGCTCATTTCCGAAGCCGTAGAGACGCCCGGAACGAAGGGAAAGCCCAGGGCGGAGGCGGCTTTCACCACCAGGGGATCAAAACCGGGAGCCACGCCGAAGGAGGCCCCGGCATGGCGCGCCTGCTCCACCTGTTCCGGCGTCAGCAGCGTGCCCGCCCCCACCAGCATGTCCGGCACCTCGCGGGAGATGCGGGCGATGGCTTCCGCGGCGGCAGCCGTACGGAACGTGATTTCCATGCAGCCGCAGCCGTTGTCCATCAGGGCCCTGGCGAGGGGAACGGCTTTTTCCGCATCGTTGATGACAACGACGGGAACGAGCCTGATGGCGGACAGTTTTTCCAATAATGTGTTCATGGTTTAAAAGTTGAAGTATTGTTTGGCGTTGTTGTAGGAGATGTCCGCCGCCAGGGAGCCGACCATGTCCATGTCGTCCGGGACCAGGCCCTGGGCCATGTCCCTGCCCAGCATGCGGCACAAAATGCGGCGGAAGTATTCATGCCGCGTGTAGCTGAGCAGGCTGCGGCTGTCCGTCAGCATTCCCACGAAGCGGGAGAGCATGCCGAGCTGGCTGAGGGTCTCCAGATGGCGGGTCATGCCGTCCATCTGGTCCAGGAACCACCAGGCGGCGCCGTACTGCATTTTGCCGGCCGTGACTCCGTCCTGAAAACTGCCGCAGAGCACGGCCAGGGCGGCATTGTCCCGCGGATTCAGGTTGTACAGGATGGTGCGCGGCAGCGTTCCCTTCTGCGCGGAGCGGTCCAGCAGGCGGCCCAGAGGGGCGATGTACGTGAAGTCCGCAATGGCGTCAAAGCCCGTGTCCGGCCCCAGATCCCGCAGGGCCGCCCCGTTGGGGTTGCGCAAGGCGCCCACATGGAGCTGGCGGACCCAGCCCGCGGCCGCGTCAAGTCCGGCAAGGAAGTCCATCAGGTAGTTGGAAAACCTGGCGGCATCCCGTCCCGCCACTTCCCCGCCCTGCCGGGCGGCGGCAAAGAGGGCGGCGGCCTCCTCTTCTGACAGGCTTTCATCATCGAACGCTTCCAGGGAGTGGTCCGACAGCTTGCAACCGTTCCGCGCAAACCAGGCGTGCCGGGAGGCAAGGGCTTTTTGGAATGCGGCCAGATCACGGATTTCCATGCCGGAAGCCCGTTCCAGACGGTCCACCCATTCCATCCATGCCCTGCCCTGATGGATGGCGCGCGCCTTGTCCGGCCTGAAGGTGGGGAGCAGCTTCACGGAATCCCCGGAAGCGGCGTGCCGCCGGTGGGCGGCCAGGTCGTCGCAGGGATCGTCCGTCGTGCAGACGGCTTCCACGTTCATCTTTTTCAGAATGTCCAGGGCCCCCAGGGAGCCGGACTGGAGCATGGCGGAGGTCTTTTCCCAGATATCCCCGGCGGTATCCGGACCGAAGAGGGTTCCGGTGATTCCGAAGGGCCTCCGGAGTTCCAGATGCGTCCAGTGGTACAGGGGGTTGCGAAGCAGCCGGGGCACGGTGGCGGCCCAGGCGTCGTATTTTTCCCGGTCTGGGGCGTCTCCGGAGCACAGGCGCTCCGGAATGCCGTTGGTCCTCATGGCGCGCCACTTGTAATGGTCACCGTCCAGCCAGAGCTGGGCGATGTTGGAGAACTGGCGGTTGTCCGCGATGGCGGCGGCGTCCAGGTGGGAGTGGTAGTCAATGATCGGCTGGTGTTCGGCGTACTCATGGAAAAGCGTCTTCGCCTGGGGGGTGTCCAGCAGAAAGTCGTCGTCGATGAACATGGGAGGAAGGATGTTTGATGGTTACACTCCGGAATAGGCCAGGAAACCGCCGTCCACGGGGATGATGGTCCCCGTCACGAAAGAGGCGGAAGGAGACACCAGGAATTGCAGGGCTCCGCACAGGTCGCCGGGCTCGCCGAAGCGGTGCATGGGCGTCTTGGCAAGCACCTTGCGCCCGCGCGGCGTAGGCGTTTCCCCGTCCTTTTCCATCATCAGGAAGCGGTTCTGGTCCGTAATGAAGAAGCCGGGAGCGATGGCGTTGACGCGCACGCCCAGAGGAGCCAGGTGTGTGGCCAGCCATTTGGTGAAGTTGTCCACGGCGGCTTTTGCGGCCCCGTAGGCCCCGACTTTGGTCAGTGGCTGGAATGCGGCCATGGAAGAGATGTTGACAATGCAGCCGCCGGAAGCGGCCAGCAGTTTTCCGAAGACCTGAGAGGGAAGAATGGTGCCGATCATGTTGAGACGGTTGACGTATTCAAAGCCCTGCATGTCCATGCCGAAGAAGCCTTGCTCCGCCGGGGTGTCCGGCATGCACTGCTCCGCGGGGGTGGTCCCGCGCGGATCGTTGCCTCCGGCCCCGTTCACCAGGATGTCCAGCCGTCCCCAGGTGTTTTCCAGCAGGGTGGCGGCTTCCTCCAACTGCGCCTTGTCCAGCACGTCCGCCGCGATGACGAGGGTCCGGGTGAGCCCTTCCTCCGCCAGCTTCCGCTGGAGTTCTTCCAGCTTGGAACGGGTGCGGCCCAGCAGGGCCACCCTGGCCCCGGCCTTCAGCAGGTCGCGGGCCATGACGGAGCAGAGAACCCCGGCGGCCCCGGTGACCAGGGCGTTTTTCCCGACCAGCGGGCGGAAGGATTGCAGGCCCATGGCCAGTCCGCGGAGTTCCGCCAGGCCGATGACGCGGCCGCCGTAGGAATACCCGGCGTAACATTTCTTTTCCAAGTCGATGTCCATCAGCTTGCCGTGGTCCGGGCGCACGGGAATGCGCCAGTTTTCCAAGCCTTCCGCCTTCCGGCGGTTTTCCTCGTTGATGAGGCACTGCATGGCGTAGGCCATGTCCGTGTGCCCGCAGAGGTGGGAGCCGGATTCCCGGAAGCTTTCATGGTCCGCGTCAAACACCGTGTTGCGGAAGTGGGCGAAGTAAACGCGGTCCGCAAATTCCTCCATCAGCAGGTGCGGGGAGTTGGAATACAGGCCGCCCAGGGAGCCGGTGCAGAGCGTGAACCCGGAGTGCATGGAGGGCACTTCCCGGATCATCCGGCGCATGTCCTCCTCATCGCTCATGATGCGGGGCAGCCCGAAGATGGGCCGGGGCGGATCGTCTGGATGGATGGCCATGCGGATGCCCGTTTCCTCGCAGACGGGCATGATCTCGTTGAGAAAGTCGTACAGGTTTTGCCGCAGGCGGGCGTCGTCGATGCCCTCATAGCGTTTGAGCATGTCCTTGAACTGCTCCGGCGTCAGGTCGTCCACCGTGCCGGGAAGCCCCAGCAGGATGGAATCCGCCAGCGCACGGCGGCCCTCCCCGTCCAGGGACTGGAAAAGGCTGCGCGCCCGGTCCAGGGTCTCCGGGGAATAGTCCCCTTCCGCCCCGGGACGCTCCAAAATGAACAGGTCGAAGGCGGCCACGCGGGCGGAATCATATTTCAGCACGCTGCTGCCGTCTTCCATCGGAAAAGCCAGATCGGAGCGCGTCCAGTCCAGAACGGGCATGAAGTTGTAGCAGACCACCTTCACCCCGCCCCCGGCGAGGTTGCGGAGGCTCTGCTTGTACACTTCCAGGTAATGCTTCCAGTTCCCGGAACGCGTCTTGATATCCTCATGGACGGCGATGCTTTCCGCCACCACCCAGTTCATGCCCTGCTCCTCGATCATCCGGACCCGTTCGGCCACGGCTTCTTCCGTCCAGAGGTCTCCGCACTTCACTTCATGCAGGGCCGTCACGATTCCGGAAGCGCCCGCCTGGCGGATGTCCCTCAGCGTAATCGGGTCCCCCGGACCGTACCATCTCCAGCTTTCAATCATAACAGGATAAGATAAAGGTTAGCGGTCCACGCGGGCGGTGCCGCCCTTCATGACTTTTTCCACTTCCGCCAGGGAGGCCGTGGAGGTATCCCCCGGAGTGGTCATAGCCAGCGCACCGTGGGCGCATCCGCAGTTCACGGCGTACTGGGGGCCCTTCCCGCTCATCAGCCCGTAAATCAGGCCGGAGGCGAAGGAATCTCCACCGCCCACGCGGTCCAGGATTTCCAGATTCGGGAAGGAGATGGAATCATAAAACTCCCCGTCGCAGTACAGCATGGCCGCCCAGTCGTTGAAGGTGGCCGTGCGGGCCACGCGCAATGTCGTGGCGGCGGCCTTGAAGCCGAATTCCGCCACTGCGCGGCGGATCATCTGCCGGTAGGAACCCTGGTCGATATGGGAGAAATCCTCCGTGGCCCCTTCGATGGAAAGGCCCAGGGACGCCTGGAAGTCCTCCTCATTGCCGATCATGACGTCCACAAAGGGAGCGATGGCCCGGTTTACCTCCTGGGCGCGCTTCTGGCCGCCGATGCTCTTCCACAAGGAGGGGCGGTAGTTCAGGTCATAGGAAACGACCGTGCCGTGCTTGCGGGCGGCCTGGACGGCTTCCAGCACCACGTCGCTCGTCGTTTCGGAAAGTCCCGCATAAATGCCGCCGGTATGGAACCAGCGCACGCCGTCCCTGCCGAACAGGGCGTCCCAGTCCACGTCGCCGGGCTTCATCTGGCAGGCGGCGCTCAGTCCGCGGTCGGAACAGCCTACGGCGGCGCGCACGCCATAGCCGCGTTCCGTGAAATTCAGGCCCACGCGGCAGTCGCGGCCGATGCCGTCAAAGGGGGCCCATTTCACGTAATCCAGGTCCAGTCCGCCCTGAAGCATGCAGTCCTCCAGAAGCCGCCCTACGGGATTGTCGCAGATGGCGGTGACGATGGCGCCCCTCATCCTGAAACAGCGCCTCAGACCGCGGGCCACGTTGTATTCCCCGCCGCCTTCGCAGACGCGGAAGGAACGCGTGGTATGAATGCGGCCTTCGCCGGGGTCCAGCCTCAGCATCACTTCGCCAAGGGATGCAATATCCCAGCGGCACTCCTGCTCAGATTTAATGGATAATGACATGTGAAAATCTTAATCGTACAGGGCTTCCAAACTACAGCGAATCATGAGCCTTCACAAGATAAAAGGAGAAAAAAGGCCAGATATTCATAATTCTTTCTCATTCAATATCTTTTAAAAACAATAACATCCTCTTTACATCATGGGAGGGAATAGAGCTTGCATTACTCCAGTTCAGAAAAAGACCCCTTGAAACGGAAAGTTTCCCGCCGCCCGCCATCCCCAGGTCAGGCGGAAGCCATGAGCCGCGCCCGCACCTGCCCTCCGCAACATTGACACACATTGTTTTCCGGCTATAAATCAGGCATGCACGGAGGATGCCCCGACCATATCCCCACTGCGGAAGAACTCCTGGCGCGCAAGCTCAAGCCCGGGGAACGGATTCTATGGAAAAGCCGTCCCGCAGACCGGTACTGGACTTTTCCCGTCGCCAGGCGAATGTTCTTCGGCATCATTCTTCTGGTCTATCCGTGGTGCTTTATTCTGGCAGTCCGGAAAGACGCTGGCCATTTTTGGGAAGGAGAGCTTCCCGGTTCCCTGCTTTATTTTTCCCTCGCAGGGGTTATCGCCGGCGGCATTCCGGCCATGCTGGCCCTGGCCGGCGGCGTGAGGCTGCTTTCCGCTCCCTGGCGGGAACGGACAAGCCGGCGCAACAGCCTTTATGTGCTGACGGACCGCCGCCTGATCGCCATTACCGGAGAAGCAGCCCTGTTTTTCAAAGGATGCAGCATTTATACCCGTTCCTTCCACAAACTCAGAAACGTGCGGCTGCATCCGGCCAGGAACGGCGCCGGAGACATTATTCTGGAATATGGCGGGAAGAAAAAAGTTATACTCAGGGAAGCGGCTCGCCCGCAGGAAGCCGTGGATATCCTGAAACGGCTCGGAAAGAGACAATCCTCTGCGGAACAGGAAAAATAAACATCCCTGGACGCCCGCGCCGGGGGAGGATTACTCCCCGCCCCGCCGCATCAGGACAAATTCGCGCCGCGTGGTGCGCACCACGCGCCACAGCAGCAGCACGGCCGCCACGGTAAGGCCGACGATGAACCCTATCCAGACGCCTCGCGCGCCCATGGCCGGGACAATCCAGTCGGTCCGGGCAAGAATGTAGCACACGGGGAATCCCACCATCCAGTACGACACGAAGGTGATGATGGAAATGGAAGCGGTATCCCGGAATCCCCTCAGCACCCCGACGGAAAGCACCTGGAGGCAGTCCGGGAGCTGGTAGGCGGCCGCCAGGATCAGCAGGACGGAGGCCGTGCTGACAATCAGTTCCGAATCGTTATACAGATGCACGATCTGTTCGCGGAAAAGGATGATGCCGCCTATCGTGCACAGGCAGATGCTGAGCACCAGCACATAGGCGGAGAGAATGGCGGACCGGGTCCCGGCCACATTTTTTTTGCCGTGATGGTAGGCCACGCGGATGGAAGCCGCCAGCCCCACGGACAGGGGCAGCATGAAAACCAGGCCGCCCACGTTCCCGGCTATCTGGTGGCTGGCCACCTGCGTCTTGCCCAGGGGAGCCAGCACCAGCGCGGCGGCGCAGAAGAGCATCACCTCGCACAGCTGGGAAATGCCGATCGGCACGCCCAGCCGCACCAGATGCGTAATGACGGAAGGCGTGGGACGCCGCCAGGAAACGATGTGCCTGCGGTACGGGCGGTGCTTGGGGTTGAAATACACCAGCAGAAACATCAGCAGGAATTCAATGTAGAAGATGACGGCGGTGGCCGCGCCGCAGCCCGCGCCACCCATGCAGGGGAATCCGTACATGCCGAAGACGAACATATAGTTCAGCGGAATGTTGAGCAGCAGGCCGCATATCCCTACGTACATGGCGGGCCGAGTCATGTTGGAGCCTTCGTTCAGGCTCTTGAGAGCCACGAATCCCAGGTTGGCGGGCAGTCCCCACATGATGGCGAACATGTAGGCGGAGGCCATCTCGCACATGGCGGCGTCATCCGATATCCAGCCGAACACGTTCCTCAGGGCATAAATGACCGGCATGGAAACCAGGCTGAGCATCAGCGCCAGCCACAGGCCGTGGTTGGTCATGTAGCCCACGCGGCTTTCATGGCTCTTGCCGCGCATGTTGGCGATCACGGGGCCGATGATCATCAGCACGCCGCAGGCGAAGAGGGTCACGGGCAAATATACGGAAGACCCCAGCGCCACGGCGGCCATGTCCGTCACGCCGGCCCTCCCGGCCACAATGGCGTCCACGCACCCCATGCCCACAATGGATAGGTTCACCACCAGCACCGGAAGCGCCAGCGGAATCAGTTTTTTCATCTCCTGCAAATTCCACGTTCTTTTCATCGTCTCTTCCTTATAAAAAATCATTTTCCTTCCACATTCCGGGCATCCCGGCAGACAGATCGGGCCGGAAGTGGAGACTCCGGCCCGATTCCACAAAAATTATAAACCTGTCCGGGGCCTCCTGCCCCGTCCGGGCATTCAGCGGTTCAGCACCACCTGGGCGCAGCGCTCGGCCACCTGGCGGAATGCCGCGGAAACCGGATTCTGCTCCGGGTCTTCCAACGCTACGGGGCGGCCTTCGTCCCCGCCGGAACGGGTGGCCATGTCCAGGGGAATTTTGCCGAGAAGAGGCACGCCCAGCTTGGCGGCCTCCCGCTCGCCGCCGCCTTCGCCAAAGATATGGTAAATCTTGCCGTCGGAAGGGCACTGGAAATAGCTCATGTTCTCCACCACGCCCAGAATGGGGGTTTCCACCCGTTCAAAGAGGCCGATCGCCTTGCGGGCGTCGATCAGGGCCACCTCCTGCGGAGTAGTGACCACGACCACGCCGTCCAGTTCAGCCGTCTGGACGATGGTGAGCTGAATGTCCCCTGTGCCCGGAGGCAGGTCCAGAATCAGGAAATCCACGTCCCCCCATTCCACGTTGCGCAGGAACTGCTGGACGTAACGCGTAGCCAGCGGGCCGCGAACCGCCACGGGATCGGCTTCATTGATCAGCAGCCCCATGGAAAGAAGCTTCACCCCGTGGGCCGTGACGGGCAGGAATTCGTCGTTCTCATTGGCGCCGGGCCTTTCCTTGGTGCCGAACATCAGGGCCATGGAAGGACCGTAAATGTCCAGGTCCACGAGCCCTACGGAATATCCCAGCCTGCTCAGGGCCACCGCCAGGTTGGCGGAAACGGTGGACTTGCCCACGCCGCCCTTGCCGGACGCCACGGCGATCACGTGCTTTGCGCCGGGAACGGAGGACTTCCAGGAGGAGGGGTCGTCGTTGATGCCCTTGCGGGCTTCCGGAGCCTTGTGTTCGATGTTTACGTCGCAATGCTTCACGCCGGGCAGGTGCTTCATCACGCCATGAACGCCTTCAAAAATATAACGGGGAATGTCCGCATTCTTGCTTTCCACCACCAGATCGATCGTGACGTTATTCTCGGCGTCAATGTCGATCTTCTTCACGAGGCCGAACGATACGATGTCGCGGCTGAAACCCGGGAATTTAACCGTGGTCAGCGCGGCCCGTATCAGCTCCGGAGTCAATTCCTGTTGTGTCGTCATGTGTCTGAAATACTAATGGTTGCAATAAACATATCGTCTCCGGGACGCAATAGGCGCCGGAATACAGAAAGGGAACGGCAAAAACCGGGGAGCAAAAGTACTCCCTTTTTTATTTTTGACAACGCCTAATTCAGACAAAATGATTTTTGTCTGTCGGCCTGCCTCTCCGCCCGGGGGCATCAAAAAATACGGGACAGAAACTGTCCCGCACGGTTGAAAGAAAAGAAAGAGCCTTTATTCCCCCTGCTGCTTCATCGTCTCCCGGATGTCCTGGAGAGCGGCAATGAAGTCGTCAAGGATCTCCGCAGGCACCATGATCCGGTCCCTGTTGGAACTCACCTTTTCCGTAATACGCACCACTTTGCCGCGCGCATTCTGCTTGAGATCAAGAAAGAACGTCTTGCGTTCGGCAATGATTTTTTCTGTACAAATGATATCGTCCTCCACGGCTGTAATCTTCCTCCGGTTGAATGAGGCTTTCAGAATAAAACTTCCCTCCCGGCCGGTCAATGTTTTATTTGCCCCCTGGCAGATGCGGCCGCCGGGCGGAAACTGGGAAAATACCGCCATTTCCTCCATCCGCACTTCCGCATTCATTTTCCGGAAAGACCGGCTGACTATAAAAACGGCTGGGCTTGCGCCTCCAACCCGATTGACTTAAAAGAACAAATGAGTTACAGGATAGAATCATGGACCAGCACAGGAAAGAAGGCAACCGAGGTTCCAGCCTGTTTCTGAAGATCATCTCATTCGACCTGTTTTTCCAGGGCAGCGAATACGGCATGAGCAAATGCATTGCCAGCTATCTCCTTTTCGCGTACCTGTTCTTCGGGGGCGTGTTCCTGCTCATTCCCAGAACATTGCGTCTTGATGAAACTTTCCTGTTGATTATTTCGCTGTCGGTACTGGTGTTCATGGTGTGTTTTTTCAATTGGTTCCTCGTGTACAAAAAATCACGGGGGTTGTTTTTCACCCTCTACCTCCTTCCGCTCATGGGGATAGCCATCTCCATGAGCCTGACGGCGCTTCCTGCCGGCTTACGGCCTAAATTCATTCCCAATGCCGGACAGCCCCCGGAAAGGAAATTTTTCCGGCTTCCCGATCCCGAACAGGGAATCCTCCTGCCGCCCATGGGAAGCAGGAAAGAAAAGGAGGCGTTAAGGAGAAGTAAAACAGAAAAAACGCCTCCTCCCTTTTACTCCCTGCCCGTGCCTTGCAGCGAGGGCATCCGCACATTTACGCCCGAACAGGCCGCCGAAAGCGTTTCCTCCATCAATCCCGGATGGACAGGGCTTGTAACTTCCTCCCAACCGGAAGTCTATATGGAAGCAGTCCAACCTCCCGCACTGTGCAGGGAAACGAGAAGAGACCTGGAAGACGGTGAACGGCCGCCGTACGCCCACCAGTGGGACATTGCGTGCGAGCGGGACGGGAACATGCACGCCCTGTCCCTGTTTGCCAAAAAGGACCGCCAGCAATGGTACATGGACATCCAGGGCAGGATGGTGCCGTGCACCCTGACGCGGGGTACTGTCGAACAGGGATGCTCCAGCATTATTGTTTTCTCTGATGCCCTGAAAAACTGGTTTCACGGATGCGAGGAAGGAAGGCCGCTGCTGTTCATCAGTTATCATGCCGACGCCTGGTATGCGGATTTGTACTTCAGTATCAAGGATGGCAAACTGCTGTACCACGGTTCCGAATATGTTTCCGAAACGGGGGCGGCATCCATGTAACCCACCGTAGCGGCAGCGTTCCGCACGCCAACTAACCTGCTTCGTCCTCCGGAGCTTGCGGGGTACGGCATCGGCGGGGACTTGCGTAGCTGCTTCAACATCAACTCGAATATCCGGTCTTTTCAACCCTGATCGGCCCTCATCACTACGCAAAAGCATCCCTCAGAAGCCGCCCTGACCACGAAAAGGCATTATAACGTCACTATTCTTGGACAGGTGAAACCGGACAGCGTGAAATCGAAATCCGACTTGAATTGACACAGGAAGGCATTCCCGCTTATGGTGGTGTGGAGATTGATCTTGAAGCTGCGGGAACATATCTTTTTATACCAACTTAACCAGTAAACCATCATGAAAATATCATCTATGGTAACTATGTTCCTGGGAATTTTTATGATCTTATCATGTTGTGATCATTCCGCCAATTCAACCTCCATCCAGCATTCGTCTGTTAAGGATATTCTGGAAGAGCGAAAACAGGAAGGCTGGAAATTTTCAGAAACTTTAGGTGAGCCGGGCCCCTATCTGTTTTATGTGTGGATATCTTCTTCCGGCTCTATATCAAACGCATTCTGGACTCATGAAGGAAAGCAGGAAACAAAGCAATATTCCGTTGCGCCTGATCAAGAACTTCAAATTTTAACTTTTCAAAAGAAAAACAGTGATACTTTTTGCATCATTCTTGAACGGAAGAAAAGTTAAATTACTTCAACATATAAAACCGGATCAAAATTCAACAAATTTAACTCCTGTTCAATTGGAAAATAGTACTCATGGAGATGCAGGAGCCACGAACGATGTAGTTTTAAATTGGATGGTAGATGAAGCTGCCAGAACAGATGTAAAAATGCAACCAGTAGAGAGAAATTGGGTTATCAAATGAAATGGGGTTACCTTATTATATATCCTTGTTGTTTAGTCATTGGAAAAATTCTTATCAAAGATAGTGATTTGGAGGCACGGCTTCTCTTTTCGTATATAATTTACATTCTTTCTTTATTTTCAATGTCATTAGGATTTTTTCTGGTATTTAGAAAAAATAATAATATATACGGATTTTCGTGGATTCTGATTTCGATTGTTTCTATTTTAGTTGCCGAGATGGATTTATAGCTTATGATTTTTATTAAAATTTTGGGACCTATATACTTGATTAACCATTCAGCAAACGACCTTTCCCTTTTACAACAAATCCGGTGCATGGAAAGGTAACCGGCAAGAATCGCACATTTGCCTCGAACAGCCTTGTTGTTACAAGGATTTCTCATCATATGGTTAATCAAGTAGATAGGTCCCGTATTTTTAACATGAATATTCATATTTATTGGTTTACATCAATATCAAATTTCTGAAGAAGGGAAAAGAAAGAGAAAAATGAAAAGGATATTTACTTGCCGTCCCGGTATTTCCATTTATCGCCTTCTTTTAGGGTTGACGCTTCTTCAGCAAGTCCATGCCGGGGTGAATTTGTTCTCCATGCCGTCTTCAAATAACAAGACGGTATGGGTGGAGATCAACCGGGAGGCGGTCAGCCATATCTGCAGCTACCGGCAGCTGGTGGAATGGTGTGAAACGGAACGGAGCCTGGACTTGGCCTCCCAGCTTTGGGAATTGAGTTTTATACGCGACTGCGGCGAGGAATTGATAGAGGCCTACAACCGCGATACTCTGCCTCCCCATTTATTACGGATGATGTTAAAATTGCCTCTTTGCCGGGATTATTTATGGATGGTCACGAGAAATCAACTGCCAGTCGTCCAGCGGGAATGGAAGTATTTGTCCACGTTCCCGGAATGGCCCGGCTCCTGCGGATGGCTTCCAGTTCTGATCATTCCATTCAACCAGGAACTTATCTTCCGCAATGGGCGGCAACAACCTGTAAGCCTGGGAAGCCGCCCGTATTTATGCGTGGTTGTCCAAGGAATAGCCTTGTTGGGCGAATACACCAGAAGGGATCAACATGGAACAAACAAACGGTACGGCATTTTTTCAACCGTTAACTGGACATTGATGTACGATGTTAACAATCATTGTTATGCAACTGAATTCCCATCTATTAGGCAAGTACTTCATTTTCAACCTGAAAGCCGTCCCCTGACCACGGAACAGACATCCCCTCCGCTTCATTACGATTGGCCCGCCATTCCTCCCTTTGAACTTCCAGAAAACATGCCCACGCCGGATGAAGTAAAATTTAAATGAATTTTATCAGGGGCATCCCTTCCTCTTCTGTCGGGATGCCAGCTTGCACTTCAACCAACACAAAACAGCTTCCAGCTCCCCGGAGGAAGCGCCGTTCATCAGCATTCCGCACGCCATCTGGCCTGCTCCGTTTTGTAGAGCTTGTAGATCACGGCATCCGCCAGGGCTTCCAGGCTGGCCTCAATGATGTTGTAGGAAACGCCTACCGTGGTCCAGGTGGCTACGCCGTCCGACGATTCAATGAGGACGCGAACGTTGGAGCCGGTGCCGTTTTCCTCCGCGGCATCCGGAATATTCGTCCGCGTGGGGGAAAGAACGCGCACCTTATAGTCAATCAGGTGCATCTGCTCCAGTTCCGGATACCAGCGCGTGAGGGCGCGCCGCAGGGCGCGGTCCAGCGCATGCACGGGACCAAAGCCGCCCGCGGCGGTATGTTCCACGTTGCCGTGCACGTCTATTTTAAGGGAGGCTTCCACCATCATGTCCGGGTCCATTTCATGGCGGGAGGTAAGAACGACGGTGCGCAGGATGTTGAAGTAGGGTTTCAGCGCCTTGTCCGGCATATGGCGCAGGAAGAGCAGTTCCGCACTGGCCGGGGCGGCCACGTAGTCGTACCCCAGGGCGGCGTTTTTCTTCACGGCGGCGGAAAGGACATCCAGCACCGGGTCTCCCTTTTCCAGTTCAAAGCCCAGCGTGCGGGAAAGGGAAAGAATGTTGCTTTTTCCCCCCTGCTCCGTCATCAGCACGCGCTGCGCGTTCCCTACCAGGGAAGGGTCCATGTGCTCGTAAAGGGCGGAGTCTTTCATGATGGCGCTCACGTGCACACCGCCCTTGTGGGCGAAGGCGGAGTTCCCGACAAAGGGCTGCCGCCGGAAGGGAGCCAGGTTGGACACTTCCGAAACAAAGGCCGCCGTGGATTTGAGGCGCGTCAGGGAAATCTCGCTCAGACAGGAAAAGCCGCCCATTTTCAGTTGAAGATTGGGTATCACGGAACACAAGTTGGCGTTCCCGCAGCGTTCCCCGATGCCGTTGACCGTGCCCTGTACCTGTACGGCGCCGTTCATGACGGCTGCCAGGCTGTTGGCCACGGCCAGCTCGCAGTCGTTGTGGGCGTGGATGCCCAGGACGGCGCCGGGCAGGCGTTCCTTCACCGTCCTGATGATGGAGCCTGTTTCCTCCGGCATCGTGCCGCCGTTGGTATCGCACAAAATGAGGCAGTCCGCGCCGTGTTCATGGGCGGCCTGAAGAACGCTGAGGGCGTATTCGGCGTCCCGCTTGAACCCGTCGAAAAAGTGTTCCGCGTCAAAGAAGACTTCCGTCAAATGCTTTTTGAGGAAGGCCACGGAGTCCCCGATGATTTCCAGATTGCGCTCCCTGGAGATGCCGAGCGCCACTTCCACGTGGCGGGGGCACGATTTGCCGAAGATGGTGGCCACCTGCGCTCCGCAGGATACCAGGGCGTTCAGGGTGGGGTCCGTCTCCGGCGTCCGCGCCGGATGGTGCGTGCTGCCGAACGCGGCCAGTTTGGCGTTCTTGAGCTCCACCTTCCGCATGGCCTTGAAGAATTCCGTCTCCACGGGGTTGGCGCCGGGCCAGCCTCCCTCAATGTAGTCCATACCCAGATAATCCAGCTGGCGGGCGATCCGGACCTTGTCCGTTGCGCTCAGGTTCACGTCTTCGCTTTGCGCTCCGTCGCGCAGCGTGGTGTCGTAGAGATGGATTTTGGTAGGCATCGCATTTCTTCATACATGCAAAGGGGCCAGCATTCAAGGGCGGTCCCGGCCTCCCGCCGTTTGCAGACACAAAAAGCGCGGAGCTTGAATGAAGGGAAGGCATTCATTAAAGTGAAACACATGTTCCGCATCCGCCTGTTCCGCGCTTTTCTTCCACTGATCCTTTCCGGCTTGGTTCCCTGCATTGCCGCGTCTCCGGCCCATCCCTTTCTGGATACTTCACGCCCCATCCGCTGGAGCGCCCTGGCAGCGGAGCGCCTGCAGCCGGACATGAAGGAAGCCATACGGCGCGCCCATGAAGCAGTGGATCGGATCTGCCGCACCGCTCCGGAAGAAATAACGTATGAAAATACGTTCGGCGCACTGGAAGAGGTCAATGTTTCCCTGACGGAGCCGATGGCCAAGGCATATGCCCTGAAAAGCCTGTGCGACAGCGATTCCATCCGGAAGGCCATGGATGAGGCCACCCCGCTCGCAGTCGCGTTCCATTCTTCCCTCACCAAAAACCAGTCCTTGTGGAATACCCTGAAAACCGCCCATGTCCGGCTGAGCGATGCGGTTGCGGACCCTGAAAGAAAACGTTACATGGAACTGTGCATGCAGAGTTTCCGGGACAACGGGGCGGACCTGCCGCCCGGAAAGCGAGCCAGGCTGGAAGTCATTGACAGGGAGCTGGCCCTGTGTGCCCAGCGTTTCAACAATCTGTACATGGACGCCCGGAAGAACTGGAGCTGGACGGTACGCGACGCCAACGCCCTGGACGGCCTGAGCCGAACAACGCTGCGACAGGCGGCGCAGGAATTCCGTTCCCGCCATCCCGGAGAACCCGGCCCCGGCTGGACGTTCACCCTGGATTCCGCCGCTGCCGGACGGGTGATGGAGAAGGTGCGGAGTGAAAAAATCCGCAAGGATTTGTGGGAACATCTTCAAACCCTGGCTACGCACAGCTACGACACGGAACCGGTCGTCAGGCAAATGCTTTCCCTGCGCAGCGAGAAAGCGCAGTTGTGCGGCTACAGGACATATTCCGATTATGCGCTGCAACAGAGCATGGCCGGAAACGGAGAAGAGGCCATGCGGTTCGTCAACGGACTTCTGGACAGGGTGAAGGAGCCGTTTTTCAGGGAAATGGAGTCCCTGCGCCAAGCCAAGGCACAGCTTACGGGGAATAAAGAGGCCCGCCTGCACCCCTGGGACACGGCTTACTACGCCAATCTCCAGGCGGAAGAGCGCTTCCACCTGGACCGGGAAGAACTGCGGCATTATTTCCCCCTTCCCCGCGTCATGGCCGGACTCTTTGGCGTGGCGGAACAATTGTACGGCATCCGCGTAACGGAGCTTCCTGTCCGGAAGCCATCGACCGGCATTTCCGGGCCGGAAAAAGGCGGAGAGGCGGAGGTCTGGAATCCGGACGTCCGCTTTTTCGCCATTGACGACGGCAAGGAAGAACGGCTGGGGTATTTTTACCTGGATATTTTCGCCCGCAGCAACAAGCGGGCCGGAGCGTGGATGTCACCGCTGGATGCAGGCGCACCGCCTGCGGACGGCAGGCCCGGCAAACCGCGCCTGGGAATGGTCTGCCTGAATGTGCAGAACCCCGCGGATGGGGAACCGGTTCTTCTTTCCCACAGGGAGGTCAGGATTCTTTTCCATGAATTCGGCCATCTGCTGCATCTGATGTTTTCCCGGGTTTCCATCCCTTCCCTGTCCGGCACCAACGTTCCGCGGGACTTCGTGGAAGTCCCCTCCCAGTTCATGGAAAACTGGTGTTCCCATCCTGATATTTTGAGAAGTTTCGCCCGGCATGAAAGAACGGGACAGCCCATCCCGGAAAACATGCTGCGCTCCCTGGAGGAATCCCGCGGCAACACGCCCGCCATCACGCTGGTTTCACAGCTTCTGTATGCGAAAACGGACCTGGCCGTCCACATGGAGCCGGAACGGTTGGCGGCAGGCTCCCTGGATGATGCGGATTCCATCGTGGCGGGAGACCTGGAGTATTTCAAGGATTGCAGGCAGGCCGGCAGGCTGAGGACGGCGCGCCATTTGTTCGCCTCTTCTTCCGGCTATGCCTCCTTTTATTTCTCCTACCGCTGGGCGGAGGTTCTGGACAAGGACATTTTCGAGGCTTTCGAACATTCGGGATTGCTGAACAGGGAAACCGCCGGAAAATTCCGGAAAGCCATCCTGGAAAAGGGATTCACGGTCCCACCCATGCAGCAGTTCACCGATTTCATGGGGAGAAAGCCGAACATGGACGCCATGCTCCGCAAAAGACGGCTGGCCTCCTGAATACAAGCGGAAAACCGCCATTCGCCGCTCTCTCTGTCATCATCACGGCAAGGAACAACATATTATACATTTGTTCAATTATTTTATTTATTCATTATAATAATGTTACGTATATTTCGCATAGGAGAGGACATATCTTTGCGTTGACTTTCGGCAAAAAAGAAGCAAAATTCGTGCGACTTGCCGCACTTTTCGGCAATCCAGTTTGTAAACAACCGCGTTCATTTATGTACAACAAGCCTTTGACGATTGCCGCCACAACCATTCTCCTGTGCTCTCCGGTAATAATTTTAAGTTCCTGTGAAAAAAAGGATGCCGGCGCCGGCCAACCGCAGGCTCTCGTTCCCGACGTGCAGGTAACCAAGCTGGTGACCGAAGACGTGCCGATCAAGGCGATATGGATAGGCAACCTGCGCGGCACGGAAGACGCGGAAATCCGCTCCCAGGTGACGGGCTACCTTCTTTCCAAGGACTACAAGGACGGCGCCTACGTCAAGAAGGGCCAGACGCTTTTCCAGATTGACCCGCGCCCCTTCCAGGCAACACTGGAACAGGCCCAGGGGCGCCTGGAGCAGTACGAAGCCACACTGAAGAAATACCAGCTGGACGTGGAACGCTATACGCCGCTGGTCAAGTCCGGGTCCGTCAGCCGCAAGCAGCTGGACGACGCCCTGCAGCAGGTTCAGGAAACGGAAGCCGCCATCGCCACGGCCAAGGCGCAGGTGGACCAGGCCAGGATCAACCTCAAGTTCACGACGATTACGGCCCCCATTTCCGGCCTGGCCGGTCTGGCGACTCCCTCCATCGGCAACCTGCTCACTCCCTCCAGCCCCACGCCGCTGACCACAATTTCCGCCATTGACCCCATCCGCGTGGACTTCAACCCCAGCGACAAGGATTTCCTGGACCTCAGTTCCCTGGATGAAAGTTCCAACGGTAAAAAGGGGTTCAAATTCAACGTCATCCTTCCCAACGGCACCCTTTACCCCCAGCAAGGCTACTCCGTGGCGGCCGACCGCAACGTGGACACCCAGACGGCCACCATCAACGTCGTCGGCCATATTCCCAACCCGAATCTGATCCTGCGTCCCGGCATGTTCGTCCGCATCCAGGCCACCGTGAAAACCTTGAAAAACGCCACGCTGGTTCCGCCACGCTCCATCCTGTCCACCCAGAGCGCCAAGTTCATCGTCTATCTGGACGACAAGAACATTCCCCACATGCAGGTGGTGCAGACCGGACCCGTCGTTGACGGCATGCAGGTGATCGACATTATTCCGATGCCCAATTCCACGTTCACGAAGGACAGCCCCATTGTGGTGGAAGGCATTCAGCAGGCCGCCAGATTGCAGGGACAAGCCCCTGTCAACCCGACTCCCTACAAGCATGTCGTCTCCCAGCCCGTCATGCCCTCCGTAGGCGCCCAGTCCTTTGAAAAGGCCAAAACTCCGGAAGGCATGCACCACGACAACGCCCAGCCGGCCTCCAAATAACATTCTTTCCGGAGAAGCCGCATTCCCCGCCGCTCTTCCGCGCAATTCCATGATCTAACACCATGTCCAGCTTTTTCATCAAACACCCGACCATCGCCATCGTCATTTCGATCGTGATGATCCTGCTCGGCGGCCTGGCCCTGCTGGGGCTCCCCATCGAGCAGTACCCGAACATCGTCCCGCCCACCATCAAGATGCAGGCGACCTATCCGGGCGCCAATGCGGAAACGGTGGCCAACTCCGTAGCCTCCCCTCTGGAACAGTCCATTTCCGGCGTGGTGGGCATGGATTACATGACTTCCACGAATGCCAACAACGGCATCTGCTCCCTGAGCATCGTCTTTGAAGTAGGGACGGACCCGAACATGGACCAGACGCTGGCCTACATGCGCTACGGCCAGGCCACCGCCCAGCTCCCGTCGGAAGTGGCCCAGATGGGCATCACCATCACCCAGTCCACGGGCAGCCCGCTGGCCGTGCTCAACCTGTACTCCCCGGATGACAGCCTGAACGCCATTTTCCTGAGCAATTACGCTTACGTGAGCCTGGTGGACCCCGTCAAGCGCGTCCCCGGCGTGGGCGACGTGCAGGTGTTCGGCGCGGGCCGCTATGCCATGCGCATCTGGCTGGACACCACCAAGATGGCCGCCCAAAACATCTCCGTGGGAGAAGTTCAGGCCGCCATCCGCGAACAGAATACCGTGATTCCCGCCGGCCAGATCGGCGCGGAACCGGCGCCTCCCGGAACGGAATTCACGTACAGCATCCAGACCAAGGGACGCCTGAAGACCGCTGAGGAATTCGGCGACATCATCATCCGTGCCAACGGAAACAAGCTGCTCTACCTGAAGGACATCGCCAAGGTGGAACTGGGTTCCCAGACCTACAACGTATCCAGCAAGTACAACGGGAAGGATTCCGGCGCCATCGCCGTGTACGCGGCCCCCGGCTCCAACGCCATCAATACGGTGGACGCCCTGAAAAAGCTTTTTGAAGAACGTTCCCGCAGCTTCCCGCCCGGCATGGAATACAACATGACGCTGGACACCACGCTGGCCGTGCGCGCCTCCATTGTGGAAATCGAGCACACGCTGGTGGAAGCCCTCCTCCTCGTGGTGCTGGTGGTATTCGTCTTCCTGCAGGGCTGGCGCGCCACCCTGATTCCCGCCATCGCCGTGCCGGTCTCCATCATCGCCACCTTCGCGCTGTTCCCGCTGCTGGGTTTCACGCTGAACACCATCTGCCTGATGGGCATGGTACTGGCCATCGGCCTGGTGGTGGATGACGCCATCGTGGTGGTGGAAGCCGTGGAATCCCACATGGAGCGCGGCCTGACGCCGCGCCAGGCGGCCTTCGCCGCCATGGAGGAAGTGTCCGGCCCGGTTATCGCCATCGCTCTCGTATTGGCGGCGGTGTTCCTGCCGTCCCTGCTCCTTCCCGGCATTACGGGCACGCTCTTCCAGCAGTTTGCCGTGACCATCGCCATTTCCATGCTGATTTCCGCGTTCAACGCGCTGACGCTCTCGCCGGCCCTGTCCGCCATCCTGCTCAAGCCCAAGGACCCGAACAAGGGCGGCCCCCTGAAATTCTTCTACCGCGTCTTCAACAGGGGCTATGACGCCACCGCCAGCGGCTACACGAAGATATGCCACTTCCTGACCAGGAAGCTCATCATTTCCATTCCCCTGCTGGCCCTGATCGCGTACGCCATCATCCCCGTAGCCAAGCACATTCCGAACGGCTTCCTGCCGGACGAAGACCAGGGCTACCTGTTTTCCGCCCTGATCATGCCGGAAGCGCGCTCCCTCCAGCTCACGACCGCCGCCGCGGACAAGGTCAGCGAACTGATCCGGCAAAATCCGAACGTCAAGGACGTGATCGCCATTTCCGGGTTCAGCCTTCTTACCGGCGTGCAGAGCACGAACAACGCCTTCTTCTTTGTGATGCTGAAGCCCTGGGAGGAACGCCCCAATCCGGACCAGAGCGCCAAGGCGATTACCGCGGAGCTGAACAGACTGTTGAGCACCAAGGTTTCCGAAGGCGTCACCATGTGCTTCCAGCCTCCGGCCATTGCGGGGGTGGGTTCCGCCAACGGCGTCACCTTCATGCTGGAAGACCGCGACGGCAAGGGAACGGAATACCTGGCCGAACAGACGGACATCTTCGTGAAGGAGGCCAGCAAGCTTTCGATTTTCGATCCTCTCCATAACGGCAGCGTGCGCAGCGTCATGTCCTTTGCCGTGGACCAACAGGACGTGCGGCTGGACGAGGAAAAATGCGCCACGCTGGGCGTCAGCATCAGCGAGGCCAACAACCTGCTCCAGGCGTACATGGGCTCCCTGTTCATCAACTACATCACGCTGTACGGCCAGCAATGGCAGGTGTACATCCAGGCCCAGGGCGACGACCGGAACGGAACGGACATGCTCAAGAACTTCTACGTGAAGAACGACACGGGCAGTTCCGTACCCCTCTCCACGCTCGTCAAGATCACGGATACCAAGGGACCGGAATTCCTGCTGCGCCAGAACCTGTACAACTCATCCAAACTCATGGTCACTCCGGCCATGGGCTTCTCCAACTCCCAGGCTATGGAGGCCCTGCAAAAAACGTTCGAGGCCTGCATGCCCACGGACATGGGCTACAGTTACGCGGACATGAGCTATCAGGAACAGAAAATCCAGAACGGCATCAACATCGTGCAGATTTTCATGCTCTCCTCCATCTTCGTGTTCCTGATCCTGGCGGCCCTGTATGAACGCTGGGCCCTTCCGCTCAGTATTTTCATGACGGTGCCGATTGCGGCCCTGGGCGCCTTCCTCGGCCTGTACTGGTTCGGCTATGAACTGAACCTGTACGCCCAGATCGGCCTGGTGATGCTCATCGGCCTGGCGGCCAAGAACGCCATTCTGATCGTGGAATTCGCGGTCATTGAAATGGAGCGCGGCAAGACGCTGATGGAAGCTACGCTTTCCGCGGCCAGAATCCGCCTGCGCCCCATCCTGATGACCTCCTTCGCCTTCATCCTGGGCTGCGTGCCGCTGGCCATCGCCTCCGGTTCCGGCGCCTACTCCCGCAACATCATCGGGATCGTGGTGATCGCCGGGATGACGATGGCGACAGTCGTGGGCATCTTCCTCATTCCGTGTTCCTTCTACTTCATCATGAAGCTCTTCCGCGTGCGCATCGCCCGGAAGACCGTGGAAACGGATGATCCGGATGAAATCATCGCCCGCAAGCACCTCTTTCATGAAGCCCATGAATCACTGAAAGGCTGACAAGGCCCCCTGAACACATTTAAAATAGATATACGCATATGCGACCGAACCAATACATCACACGCCTCATTCTGCTCGGGACCGCCGTGACGGCTTCCTCATGCATGATGGGCCCCGACTTCAAGCCCGTGGACATGCCCATGCCCGCGGCATTCAGGGGCGCCGGAGCATCCACGGAGTCCATCGCGGACCTCCCCTGGTGGAAAGTATTCAAGAACAAGGACCTCCAAGACCTCCTGACGGACACCTACAACAACAACCGCGACCTCAAGGCCGCCATGGCGCGCGTGGAAAAGGCACGCCAGTACATCACTGTGACGGAAGCCCCGCTCTTCCCGTGGGCGGACTACGCCGGCGGCCTCAGCAAGGGGGCCAACTACACCAGCGGCAACATCGTGCAGACCACGGGCACCACGCTGACGCCCGGCATGATTGACGGCGGCATCTCCTGGGAACTGGACATCTGGGGCAAGACCCGCCGTCTGACGGAAGCGGCGCGCGCGGATTACCTGGCTTCCGAAGAAGGCCAGCGCGCCCTGATGCTCTCCCTGCTCCGCCAGGTGGCCGACTCCTATCTCCAGCTCCTCCAGCTGGACGAACAGCTCGCCATCGTGCAGAAGTCCGTGGAATCCTACTCCGAATGCCTCCGCCTGTTCGACGAACAGTTGGAAGGCCAGGTGGGCGACAAGCTCCAGGTATCTTCCGCCAAGGCCGCCCTGGCCTCTTCCCAGGCGCAGATTCCCGCCATTGAGGCGCAAATAGCCAATCTGGAAAACGCCGTCTCCGCCCTGGCGGGACGCGCTCCCGGCCACATCCGCCGCTCCGGAAGCCTCCGCGACATTTCCTACAACATCAAGGTTCCCGCCGGCATCCCGGCCTATATCCTTTCCAGAAGGCCCGACGTGCGCCAGAGCGAATACCAGCTCCGCGCCGCCAATGCCGACGTAGGAGCGGCCATTGCGGACTACTTCCCGACCATCTCCCTGACGGCTGCCGGAGGCATCGCCTCCAGCGACCT
The DNA here is from genome assembly GCF_001580195.1 of Akkermansia sp. KLE1798. NCBI lineage: Bacteria > Pseudomonadati > Verrucomicrobiota > Verrucomicrobiia > Verrucomicrobiales > Akkermansiaceae > Akkermansia > Akkermansia sp. KLE1798. The sequence continues at coordinate 101,568 of NZ_KQ971099.1, read as the reverse complement.
GCGCCATGTGCAGGGACGCCGAGGCGGCTGGGGCATTGGAGCCAACCTGACGGGGCCCCTCTTCCAGGCGGGCAGGCTCACAGCCTCTGAAAAGGCGGCCAAGGCGGAATTCCTGGCGGCCAAGAACGACTACGAACAGACCGTGCTCAATGCCCTGTCCGAAGTCTCCAGCACGCTGATCCAGCGCACCAAGCTCCGCGACATTACGGCCATCCAGTCCGAAGCCGTGGAAGCCTACCACACGGCCGTGAAGCTTTCCTTCGAACGCTACCGCACCGGCCTTTCCAACTACATTGAAGTGCTGTACGCCCAGCAGAACCTGTATCCGGCCCAGATCCAGCTCTCCCAGTACTACTATCAGCACGCCAGCACGCTGGTGTCCCTGTACACGGCACTGGGCGGCGGCTGGAACATGAGCCACAAGGCTATCATGGACGGCCCTTCCAGGCGATAAAAAAAGCCTGTCCCTCAAAATGGGGGATTCTTTGACTGTTCTTTCATCCCCCGGCAAGTACAACTTGCCGGGGATTTTTCTTTCCGGTAATGCGGAGAAACGAATTTTCCCTTCCTTTCCGATCCTGCCGGGCAGAACGGCCCCTTCCCCCTCTTTTCCGCTAAAGGCGCTTTATAATTCCGGGACAGGAACTCAATGAATTATCCCCTGCCATTTCCGCCGCATGATGCCGGGCGGCGGGGATTCTTTCTTCATCTCCTTCTTTTTTCCCTTTCCCAGCCCGGTTGCCGGGTATAAGGGCTCCATTCCGAAATTGATTTAAGGTTAATTCATTGAAATTTAAAATACTGATAAATTCTCCATCTTGTTTTTCAGGAATTAATTATCCATGGTTTTTATATTCCATAATTATGCACAACCCAATACAGTTCCTAATCTTACAGAGAATTTTCAATGCCGCGGCGAATTCTTAATCCGCCAACAATTAAAAATATTAACGGTGAATGAATTATTTATCATAAAATATTGATTTCCATGGAAATTTTACATATCTGGTCTTTTTTTTAAATTCATTTCCCTATGATTCTCTAGCCTTTATCACTGTTTACTGAAGCGGATGTTACAGGCGGATTAAGAATCCGATAAAAAAACGGATGTTCTCCTGCCCAGGAAACATTTTTCCAATCTGCTAGAGCAATCAATATGAAGACCAAATACCTGTTCCTCCTGGCCGCCATTCTGGGAAGCAGCCTGTGCTGCGGCGCTTCCATCAATGGTCTGAATCCTGCTTATTCAAAGGATTATACCATCTACGACGGAAGCGACGGAGATACTCTGAATGTCTCTTCTCCCACCACCGTTCCGGTGAGCGGAACCGCTTCATGGACCATGGCATTCACCATTTCCGGTCCGGAAGCCACCTCCGGAACGGATGTGGGCCTGCTATTCACCTATAACACCACCTCCAATTACAAGAACCTGGAAGGAATGGGCTTTCAGTTGACGGATTCCGGAGACCTTACGCTGTGCGTGGGAGGCTTTAACTACAACGGAGGCACCGCTGCCACCTCCCCCTGGAAAACGAATACCCTGTCCGGCTATTCCGCGGAACAGCCCCTTACCCTGTTTTACACTTACAGTAATGGAAATGTCACCATTTCCGCCATGCTGGGCAATGATACGTCTTCACTAACCACTCTTGCATCTTTGAACGGCACCGGCGTCAGGTTCGGCAGCGTCACCATGACCCAGCTCAACTTTTCCGCCAAGGACGGTTCCGGAACCACCTGGAGCGTCCCGAACGGGGTCACCGGGGAATATACCCTGAACAACTTTGACCTGTATATGGGAACCCTGACAGAAGACCAGATGAAGGAATACGCTCTGAGTGCCGTTCCGGAACCGGCCGCGGCCTCGCTCGGACTGCTGGGATTGGGCCTCCTGCTCGGCCGTCGCCGCCGCAGTTGAAACCGGGCAACGAGCCGCCTTTCCGGCAATGCGGACCCGGGATTGCCTGCCGGGACAATGCGGCAGAAGCATTGTCCCGCAAAACAGTAAAATCAGGAACGCCTTTTCTTAAACAACTCCAGGGCAAGCTGGGACCAGGTTTCCAGTTTATTAAACATATCCCCGGACAATTCTTCCGGAGTTACAAAGCGCAGATTGTCCAGGGCGGATTCATTGGCGCGCACCCGGTCCGTATCCAGTTCGAACAAATGGACGATGCCGAGGTGCACGGCGCCCACTTCATTGGAATCGTCGTTGATCACGCCGAGAACGCGCTGGGTGCAGCCGCCGTCGATGACGAGTTCCTCGCGGATTTCACGCTCCACGCCGGCCAGATAGGTGGAAACGTCGTCATGGCCGGACTGGCGGTCCACCGGATTGATGTGGCCACCTATGCCGATGGAGCCCTTGTCATGCAGGCGGGCCTCTCCTCCCGAACCGCCGCGGGTGTAGTGCAAAATGCGGCCCTGGTGGCAGAAGATGGCATAGGCGATGATCTGCTTGTGGGACGGATCGTTCTCCGCAGCTTCCCGGTCCATGAAGGAGGCTATTCCGGGCTTCATGAACGCGTCCAGATAATGTTCCCCGCCCTCGCGGTGTCCCTGGAAATAACCGGCTTCCTCAAAGACGGCGCGGGGAACCACCAGTACCTGTTCTCCATTGTAACGTGACATGGGCCTACCCTACCCGTTTTGCACCTCCGCTCAATCAAAAAGCCCGGAAAATGCGATTTTTCAGATGCTGCGCTTTACCCTTTTCCGCAGCTCCGGCATCCGTCCAGCGCCTCCCCATCAGTAAAGTTCCTTCACCTCCACCCCGTGATTGCGGAACCGGTTCATGATGCTTTCCATTTCCTCCGCGCTCATGATGTGCAGAGGGAGCCACAGCACCAGTTTTTTGCCGAACAGGAAGAGAAGGGCCTGGCGCGTCCTGCAGAGCGTCGTGAAGCGGTCATAGGGAATGTTCAGGGGGTCCACGCCTTCACTGGAAAAAGTCAGGTAGTCTTCATGGAAAACGTAGTCTTTTTCCTGATAATACAGCGGCACTTTCTTGTTGGCGGCCAGGGCGGCCTTCGCCAGAAAGGGGACGTAAAACCAGGACAGAATGATCGCCGCCAGGGCCCCGGCCAGGGAAAACCACGCGAACGGAGGCAGCGGGCGCAGGGAAAAGGAATACAGGGTCATCAGCACAAAAAAGCCGGTAATCGTCAGGTCCAGCGGCTTTTTCCATTTGGGGCGCACCGCATTGTACCACATCACCAGCACCTGGATGGCCAGTTTGTCGGACGGCACGGGTTTGACGAGTTTGATTACCTCCGAATCCTGCATAACGGCGGCAGGGTAGCCCTATTCCCGGAGAAGAGAAAGCCCAAAACACGCCGTTTCATGACGGAACCGCCCCAAAAGCCTTCCTGAAGCCGCCGGGCATGGCGCTTTTTTCCGTGACGGGACGCCGGACCGCCTTCCTTCCCCGTCCGCAGGCCAGAATTTCCTTGATAATCATGGCTCCCCTCCTAGAATAAAAAGCCAAAAGCCTTTAGCAGACCCGGTGGCAGACAATCTTCAAATTCACGTACGCACACTCCAGCCCGACACAACACAGGAACAGGCTCTGGAAACCCTGGTGGATTCCATGGCGGAAGTCCTTGATGAAAGGCAGTCCAGGCATATCAAGAATGCCGTGCTTCTGCGTGAAGAAACGCAAACCACCTATCTGGACCACGGGCTGGCGGTACCGCACGGCCGCACCACGGCCCTGGATTCCATGTACGTCTCCGTAGGCATCAGCCCGGAGGGCATCCGCTGGCCGGATGGCGCCCAGACCGCCCACCTCATTGTCATGCTGGGCGTCCCTACTGTCATGGTCACCGGTTACCTGACCACCATGCAGAAGCTGCTGCGCTGGCATAAAAACGCCCCGCTGGGCCCCCGAGGGGAATGGACGGGAGATGAAGCCGCCCTGCTGGCATCCCTTCAACAAGCCCTGCAATGACGAACGAGGAAGATCAGACCGCAGGCAAGACGCACATGTCCTGGTCCTGGCTCCGCATGGCGCTGAACCTGCGGGAGAAAATCAAGCTGGGAGACAAGCAGGTCATCTTCATCTGGGCGGCCCTTGTTGGCGCCCTGGGCGCCCTGACCGCCCTTCTTTTTGAAATGGGCGTGGAACTGGTGCAGGACCTGCTGACGGGCCGCCACGGCTACAGGCAAATACAGGCTTTCCAGGAAATGGCCTCCCAGGACTGGGCCTGGTGCGTTTTCGTTCCCGCGGCGGGGGGCCTGCTGGCCGGCCTCACCCTCCTGTTCACGCAGCGCTTCGTACCGGCCAAGGCCACGGAATACATGGAAGCCGTGGCTCTGGGCAACGGCTACGTGCCGCCCAAGCCCAGTCTCTTGCGTTCCCTTTCCGCCGTCTTTTCCATCGGGTCCGGCGCTTCCATAGGCCGTGAAGGCCCGCTGGTGCAGTCCGCCGCGGTGGTGGGGTCCGCCCTGGGACGCTTCTTTCACCTTTCCGCCCCGCGCCTGAGGCTGGTGGTGGCCTGCGCCGCCGCCTCCGGGATGTCCGCCGCCTTCCACACGCCGCTGGCCGGCGGCCTGTTCGTCAGCGAGATTGTACTGGGAGCGCTGACCATTGACTTCCTGGCCCCCCTCCTGGTCGCCAGTTGTGCGGGTTACTTCACGATGGGGCTTTTCCATGAACCGGCCCCCATCTACCAGCTCCAGCAGGAAGTTTCCCTGACGGGCAACCAGCACGTGCTCTGGTGCGTCCTGCTGGGGTGTCTGGCCTCCCTGCTGGCCAGTGTCTGGCTGCTGGTCCTGAAAAAATCCCGCCAATACCTGAACGGCAAAAGACACTGGCTGCCCGTGCGCCTGATGGCCGCCGGCATGCTGGTGGGCGTCATCGCCATCTTTTACCCGGAAATCGTAGGCAACGGGAAAAACATCATCACGGCGCTGATCCACTACGAGTTCGACACGACAAAGGCGGCCATCCTGCTGGCCCTGAAAATCTGCACCGTTGCCATCGTCTTCGGTGTCGGTACCGTGGGGGGGGCCCTGACGCCCAGCCTGACCATCGGCAGCGTCTTCGGCTTCCTGTTCAGCGCGGCGCTCACGCAAATGGGCGTGCCGGGGGAACACGCCATTGCCTATTCCCTGGTGGGCATGGCCGCCTTCTTCACCACGGCGGCCAACGCTCCCATCACCTCCCTGGTGCTGGTGGTGGAATTCACCATGGCCGGGCAGATGATGTTCCCCCTCATCATCGGCGTGCTGGTCTCCTACGGCACGGCGCGGCTGACCAAGGCCCAGTCCATGTACCACGATTCCCTGGCCTTCGGCCCCCGGAGCACCTTTGACAAGCCGCTCGCCCAGGTACAGCTTCAGGACGTGGCGCGCAAGGATCCGCCCGTAGTGCATCCGCTGGACAAATTCGGAACCATTGCCGCCATGCTCATCAAGAATCCCGCGCAGCCCATCTTCGTCACTTCCCCCGCCGGAAAATACCTGGGCAGCGTGGAAGCGGAAGACGTGGCGGCCTTCGCCCGCAACAAAGAACTGGCCCAGGCCGTGCTTGCGATGGATGTGCTGCGCAACGACATGCCCACCCTTCCCGCGGACATGCACCTGCCGGAAGCCCTGGGCATTTTCTCCCGCCCCCATTGCGGAGAATCCCTGGCCCTGGTGAATCCGGACAACGACCATCTTCTGGGCGTCGTCAACAAGACGGACCTCTATCTGGTGCTCTCCGAAATCATGCGGAGGGAAAAGCTCCAGTAGCCCGTGTAGCGCACATGCCGCCACTCCGCACGAGGCATGAAAATTCGATTTTCACCTCATCTTTTTTTACACGCAGGGGTCAGATTAAAAATCACAACAATCTTGCATTTCCGCCTCCATCCGCTACTCTTCCGGCATGAGCCGGACCCTGAGAATCGAATACCCCGGAGCGGTCTACCATGTGCAGAGCGAAGGCAACCGCGGAGACGCGATCTACCTGGACGATGAAGACAGGAAGACGTTTCTGAGGACCTTCCAGGAGTCTGCCAGAAGATGCGGCTGGACCGTTTACGCCTACGCGCTGATGGCCAACCATTACCACCTTCTCTTCCAGACTTCCAGGGCCAATCTGGTGGACGGCATGAAATGGCTGCAAACCGCCTATACCCAGCGTTTCAACGCGCGCCACCGCATGCGCGGCCACCTCTTTGCGGGCCGCTACCACGCGATGGTGGTGGAAGCGGACAACGCCCACTACTTTTCCACCATCATTGACTACATCCATTTGAATCCCGCGCGCTCCGGGCTGGCGCGCCGCCATACCTTCCTCTCCGGCTGCAAGTGGACCAGCCTCCCGGCGTGGCTGGACGCCCCTGCCAGGCGCCCCAAATGGATTCATCCGGAGCGCGGCCTCGTGTGCTTCGGCTGCACGGACACGGAAGAAGGGCGCCAGAAATACCTTAATCACCTGATGGGCCGTTTTGAAGCGGAACGCATGGACGAACGCTCCCTGATTCCCGTGGGGCATGTGGGTCCGGGAACCGTCCAGCGCGGCTGGTGCTACGGCTCCAGCGCCTTCCGGGCCAAACTGGTGAGCGAACTCCCCAGGCTGGCGCGCAGAAAACCCGTCACCACGGGTGTCCGGGCCTCTGAAATAGGGGAATACCAGGCGGAAATCATCGTTAAAAACGGCCTGAAAGCCTTCGGCCTGTCGGAAGAAGAATTGCTCACCACCCCGTACAGCCACCCTTCCAAGCTCGTCATTGCGCTGGCCGTGCGGCAAAGCACCATGGTACCCTACGCATGGATCAGCAACCGCCTGCACATGGGCATCCCCAAATCCATGGGAACCCTGCTCCACCGGGCCAGGAAAATGGCGGAAACGGACTTGAAAACCAGGGCCTGGATAGAACGGCTGACAGCCTGACCCGGCAGAACGCCCATACGGCAGGAAACTGCAGCAACGGACGGCTTTCAGGAGCAGATACTGGAACAGAATCATCATCAACTGTAATTCAAGGGAGGAAACGCAATGGAATATCGGCAGGCAAACGGGGAGGATCTGGAAAACTTCATGAATGTACGCATGGAATTTGCCTCGTCCATGGGAGAAATTCCAACCAGGGAACGCTTCCGTGAAGAGACGGAGGCCTATTTAAGGGAGCATCTGGGGAAAGATGATTTATTGATCTTTATTGCCGCGGACAAGGGACGGATGATCGCCACCTGCATGGCCTGTATTTTCATGACGGCTCCTCTCCCCTCCTGTCCCTCCGGAAAAATTGCAGTATTACTTAACGTCTATACTGTGAAGAACCATCGCAGGAAAGGCCATGCTGAAAAATTATTAAGGCTGACTTTGGAGGAACTCAAAAGGCGAGGCGTCCGGAAAGTCATTCTTGATCACACGGACGATGGATTTCCTTTATATAAAAAACTGGGCTTTGAAACAAGCGAACGCCACATGTCATTAAGGCTTTAAAACTGTCTGCCCTTCACGGTTCTTTCATGCCGGATGGAAAAGATGCAGAGGGAAAGCAGCGCGGCAAGGCCTATTTACGTCCGGCCCGGAACAAATCCCGGCGACTCCCTCCGCGTTCCATGATATCCAGACGCCATGAAACTCTCCAACAAGGGGTCAGATTAAAAATCACAACATGGAAAGATATTTTCTATTTTCCTGCTGACCCCTCCTGTTCATCAAAGAAAAAAAGATTGCTAGCCAGCGCCGCAGAATGATAAACGGAAGGCGCACGCGCGGAACCAGCCGCGCACGCAGCGTTAACCCAAATACAATACAGAGAGATGGCACAGACATATTCCCAGCGCGTACTCGACTTGGTCAGATCCAAGAACGGTCACGAAAAAGAATTCATCCAGGCTGTTCAGGAAGTGCTCAGCACGATCGAACCGGTTCTGGCCGCGAATTCCAAGTACGAAGATCACGCGATTCTGGAACGGATCGTTGAACCGGAAAGAACCATCCTGTTCCGCGTGCCGTGGATCGACGACCACGGGAAGGTCCAGGTGAACCGCGGATACCGCGTGGAATTCAACAGCGCCATCGGGCCGTACAAGGGCGGCCTCCGCTTCCATCCCAGCGTGAATCTGGGCATCCTCAAATTCCTGGGCTTTGAACAGGTTTTCAAAAACTCCCTCACCACTCTTCCCATGGGCGGCGGCAAGGGCGGCTCCGACTTCGACCCCAAGGGCAAGAGCGACAATGAAGTGATGCGCTTCTGCCAGAGCTTCATGACGGAGCTTCAGCGCCACATCGGTGCGGATACGGACGTTCCCGCCGGGGACATCGGCGTAGGCGGCCGCGAAATCGGCTACCTTTTCGGCCAGTACAAGAGAATCCGCAATGAATTCACCGGCGTTCTCACCGGCAAGAGCCTCAACTGGGGCGGTTCCCTGATCCGTCCGGAAGCGACCGGCTACGGCTGCGTTTACTTCGCTCAGAACATGCTGGCCACCCGCAACGACGACCTGCAAGGCAAGGTGTGCCTGGTGTCCGGCTCCGGCAACGTGGCCCAGTACACTGTTGAAAAGCTCAACGAGCTCGGCGCCAAGCCCGTTACCATGTCCGACTCCAACGGGTACATCTACGATCCGGACGGCATTTCCCCGGAAAAGCTCGCCTGGGTCATGGACCTCAAGAACACGCGCCGCGGCCGCATCTCCGAATACGTGAAGCAGTTCCCGAAGGCACAGTACTTTGAAGGCCAGCGTCCCTGGAGCGTCCCGTGCGACTGCGCCTTCCCCTCCGCCACGCAGAATGAAATCAACGGGGAAGACGCACGCACCCTCATCAAGAATGGCTGTACGCTGGTTGCCGAAGGCGCCAACATGCCCACGGATCTGGAAGGCATTGAAACCTACCTGTCTGCCAAAATCCTGTACGGTCCGGCCAAGGCAGCGAACGCCGGCGGCGTAGCCACCTCCGGTCTGGAAATGTCCCAGAACAGCCAGCGCCTGTCCTGGACGCGCGAGGAAGTGGACCACAAGCTCAAGAGCATCATGGCCAACATCCACGCCAACGCCCTGGCCCACGCCAAGGAATATTCCTCCGACAAGTCCTTCACCAACTACGTCACCGGCGCCAACATCGCCGGCTTCGTCAAGGTGGCCGACTCCATGATCGACCAGGGAGTGGTCTGATCCGGAAACGTTACACTTCCTGCTATAGTAAAACACACTGGAAAGCGCCGGGTACGCCCGGCGCTTTCTTATTCCCGTAAACCGCATTCCGCGGCACGGAGATACAACGGCCACAACAGACTGATGGCCCCATGAATCATTCCGGACCGGGAAATTTCCCCCTCTCCCTCCCCATTAATTCCCGCCCCGGCAACGATGCAAAAAATCCCGATAACAATCAGGAACCGGTACTTTCTGCGTACGGCGGCGGCACCTTCGCCAAAAAACAGTGATTCACTCCGGGACAGGCCTGTCCGGATACCTTGAAAAGCTTGCAAGCCGCGTCCGGATTTTTTTCACGGCGCCTTCAAGACATCTCCGCCTTCTCTCCGTGGCTCTTCAAAACCATCCTCTTTCCTCCGGCGGGAATTCTTACCGCTTGCAGGAGGTTTCATGGACGATTCCTTGTGCAATGTCTTCACGGGCTTTCCCGTCTTCCTTCGCATTTAAGAAGGCGGAGAAAAAAGGCCCTCTTTAAATTCGTGTATTCCCGAACGCGTGCGTACGGCACCGGAACAGCGAAGGCGGCCCCCCGTGTCCCCACAAGGTTCAGGGAAAAGATCATTCGCCCCTTCCCTTCCGTTCGGCAGAACAAAAGGTTTCCCGGCCTTCAACCGGATTCAGCCGTCCACCCCGGGACATTCTGTAAAAAGCCTTTTCCCATCCAGATCATTCAATGCAGGAACGGGGAAACGGGAACTCTGCCGCATCAATCGGCACATGTTCCTCCCCCCTGCCCTTGTCAGTCTTCACACACATGACGGAACTGTCTGGAATATGAATCTGTTTTCCAGATTCTTCCCCGTTCCGCCAGGGACTGTTAAGACAGACTCAATAGCGCAATCTGCTCCATATCTTCAACGAAAACCCGTGCCGGCTAGTCGTTCCCATAAGGCCGGTGCCTGGCAACAGCCCGACGCCTCCCGATTCTCAACCCGGAATAAACCAATGAATAATACGACTCAACCAGGGACTACCACAACCAGTCCCGCTGCTCCGAACAATGCCCCGGCGGTAAAATCCGCCATCCGGATGGGGGTATTCACCCTCGCCATGATCAACGTGTCCGCCATTGTCAGCCTACGAGGCATGCCGGCGGAAAGTACGTACGGACTCAGTTCCGTGTTTTATTACATCTTTGCCGCGGTCTTCTTTCTGGTTCCCGTCTCCCTGGTAGCGGCGGAACTCACCACCGGCTGGCCCCAAAAAGGCGGCGTTTACCGATGGGTGGGCGAAGCCTTCGGCAAGAAATGGGGCTTCCTGGCCATCTGGCTTCAATGGATTGAGAGCACCATCTGGTTCCCGACCGTACTGACTTTCGCGGCCGTATCCCTGGCGTTCATGGGCCCCAACCAGCGCTGGGACGAAGCCCTGGCCGCCAATAAATGGTACATCCTGATCATCGTGTTGTGCGTGTACTGGGCCGCTACGCTGCTCAACCTGCGCGGCATGAGAACGTCCGCCGGCGTTACCAAATGGGGGACCATGATCGGCACCATCATTCCGGGCGCCATTCTGATCCTGCTGGGACTCAGCTACTGGGCCGGAGGCAACCCCATCCTGCTGGACATGAGCTGGGACAAGCTGGTGCCGGACATGACCAACTTCAACAACCTGGTTCTGGCAGCCAGCATCTTCCTGTTCTATGCGGGGATGGAAATGTCCGCCGTACACGTCAAGGACGTAAACGATCCCGGCCGCAACTATCCGCTGGCCATTCTGATTTCCGCCATCATCACGGTGCTCATCTTCGTTCTGGGCACGCTGGCTATCGGGTTCATCATTCCCAACTCCCAGATCAACCTGGTCCAGAGCCTGCTGATCTCCTATGACAACTACTTCAACTTCTTTGGCCTGGGGTGGATGAACTGGATTATGGCACTGGCGCTGGCCGTGGGCGTTCTGGCCCAGGTGACCGCGTGGGTGGGAGGCCCCTCCAAAGGTCTTTACCAGGTGGGCCTGGCCGGCAACCTGCCGCCCGTCATGCAAAAGCGGAACAAGAATAACGTGCAGGAAGGTATCCTGATCATTCAGGGCTGCATCGTCACGCTGCTTTCCATCATGTTCGTGATCATGCCCTCCGTTCAGTCCGCCTACCAGATCATCTCCCAGCTCACCATCATCCTGTACCTCATCATGTACATGCTGATGTTCGCCTCCGGCATTTATCTCCGCTACAGCGAACCGAACACTCCCCGCACCTTCCGCATTCCCGGCGGTAAAACCTTCGGCATGTGGATTGTGGGCGGCCTCGGCTTCCTGGCCAGCCTGGCGGCCTTCCTGGTCAGCTTTATCCCGCCGAACCAAATCACCGTGGGCAGCAACGCCATGTACATCATTCTGCTGATTGTGGGCGCATTCATCTTCGCGGGCATCCCGTTCGTGATCCATGCCATGGCCAAACCCTCCTGGAAACGTCCCGTGGACCCGGAAGACGCCTTTGAACCCTTCGGCTGGGAAAAAACGAATCCGAACCGCTAGGCATCCACAACCAATAGGAGATACTCCCATGGACAACATTCCTTCCAAAGAACAAATACAAACGGCGCTGGACAATGCCTACGCATTTGCAAAAACCGTCCAGGGCGGCAAAAACGCTTCGTACATCCCTGCCCTGGCGCAGGTTCCTTCCGACCTGCTGGCCATTGCCGCCGTCACCGTCAATGGAGACGTGCTGACGGCGGGGTCCGCGGATACGCCCTTCGCCATTGAATCCATCTCCAAGGCCTTCAACCTGGCCTACGTGATGGACCTGATAGGCATGAAACAACTGCGGACAAAAATAGGGGCGGACCCCACCGGGGAGCCGTTCAACTCCGTCATGGCCATTGAACTGCATGGCGGCAAGCCGCTCAATCCGCTGGTCAATGCGGGAGCCATGGCTACCGTCAGCCTGGTCAACGGCGCGGACGCCGATGAAATCTGGGCAAACATGATGAACAACTTCAACAGTTTCGCCAACACGGCCCTGACGGTCAACCAGGAAATCTACAAGTCGGAAAGCGCCACCAACCAGCACAACCGCGGCATCGCGTGGCTGCTGGACAGCTACGGCTACTTCTACAACACGCCGCCGATGATCGTGGACCTGTACACCCGCATGTGCTCCCTCAACATCACCACCGCCCAGCTGGCCCTGATGGGCTCCTGCTACGCCAACGGAGGCGTCAATCCGGTCAGCAAAAAACGGGTGGTGAAGGAAGAAAACGTTCCGCCCATTCTGGCGGAAATGTGCATGTCCGGCCTCTATGACTCCACCGGAGACTGGATGTACAAGGCGGGACTGCCCGCCAAATCCGGTGTGGGAGGCGGCCTGGTGGCCGTATCCCCCGGCAAGATGGCCCTGGCGGCCTTCTCGCCGCCCCTGGACCCGGCGGGGAATACCGTCAGGGGGCAGGCAGCTCTTCAATCCATCATCAAGGAATTGAATTTGAACCTTTTCCGGAGTTGATTCCGGGATGAGAAGGTAAACCCGCGGAGCCAAAATCCGAAAGGATTCCCGCGGGTTTACTGTGTCCCGGCATTCACCTTTTCCCGGAAATTGATTCCTTATTTTTACGGTTTTTGACTGATGGCCCGGATTTGGAATCCGTAGTCAACCTTTAATTTCAAAAAAAGAGCGGGTTAGTACAACTGCAATGCCTCTCTCCCCCCCCTACTTGCCGTTCCGGAAACGGAAATATTCCAGCCTGCGTTATTAACGATATAACAAGAACGCTGAGGTCATTTTTTTCAGCATTTTTATTGTTCAAGATTTTGCAGCGATCAGAATTCTTTCAGAATGAAAATCTTGTATCCATATCTCCAAGCAGGGAAAATTTAATAATCCGTCTGAACAGGGAATATGAAAACAGCCGGGAAAACCGGGTTGCCCCTGCCACGAAAACCTTCCGGATTCCAAATCCGTTTTATTTCCCTTAGCATTTAATAATGCAAGTAAAAAACAGGATTATTCATCATCAAGCAAATCTACTTATGATCAAAAAATCATCTTTACTGGCCCTGGTTTTGGCGGCGGCTTCCTTTTCCCATGGGGCAACCACCGCCTATATTACATGGGACAACTCTGCCGATACAGACAAATGGACTGTTGCGGGAATCACCTCTTCCGGAACTGCTCTGTCCATGTTCGGAGAAAACGCTAAGGTAACAGTTACTGCCCAATATAATGCTGGTGGTGCATTCGCTATTGGAGGAGCCGGCACGGCCTGGAATGCCGGACTACCTGAAGATGCCATGATGAACGGGCAAGTGACTGAATCATTTGCCAGTGTGTATGCCAGAGATGGCTCTATTACAGTAAGTTTCACAGGACTGGAGAATGGAGTTTACAATTTGTCCAGCCTGATGGCGCGCGGCAATAACAACGTAGCCAATATGCTTGTTTCCGTCACGGCGGGAGGAGTGGAATATGGCAACAACGCTTCCTACGCTACCAATACGGGGACGGCCGCAAGCACCCCCGGAGACTGGACTTCCATGACGGTGGGGCAGCCTTCTTTTTCCGCGACAACCAATGCCGGGGCTTTGTATATGGACCTGACGAACATTCAGGTGACCGACGGCACCCTGACCTTGACAATTAACGGAACTCGTAACGGCAACGCCAACAATGCGGCCTTGACATGGATAGCTCTCCAACAGGTTCCGGAACCGGCCACCTGCGCTTTGTCCCTGCTGGGCTTCGGCACACTGCTGCTGAGGCGCCGGCGCTCATAAAAACTTCATTCAGGCTTCAAAACCGCAGAAGAATGTCTTCTGCGGTTTTTTCATTTTCCAGAGCCATCTTTTTCTTCAACCCATCTCCGTCAATCCATTAAAGAACTTGCCACAAGACAGTTTTTCCTTAGAGTTCCTGCGGTATGCTTGACGCTCTGCAAAATGCTTTCTTCCAAACCGGAGACATGCTCACCTCCCGGCTGTCCGCCTTCAGTTCCTTTCTGTGGGGATGGCCCCTGCTCATTCTGCTGCTGGGCACGCATCTGTACCTGACCGTCATTCTGCGTTTTCCGCAGCGCTACCTGCTCAAGGCCCTGAAACTGTACTTTGTGAAGGACCACACGGACAAGGGGGACATTTCCCCGTTCAGCTCCCTGATGGTGGCCCTGGCGGCCAACATCGGCGCGGGGAACATCATTGGTGTGGGAGTAGCCATTGCCGCTGGGGGACCCGGCGCCATCTTCTGGTGCTGGCTGACGGGGGTTCTGGGCATGGCTACACGCTACTCGGAAGGGCTGCTTGCCATCAAGTACCGTGTGGAAAACAAGGACGGCAACATGAGCGGCGGCCCGATGTTCGTGCTGGAACGCGGCATGAAATGCAAATGGCTGGGCGTACTCTTCGCCGTTTTCACGGCCATTGCCGCCTTTGGCATCGGCAACCTGACTCAGGGAAACGCCGCCGCGGAACAGCTTTATCACGCCTTCTCCATTCCTGCATGGGGAACGGCCACGGTGCTGACGGCACTGACGGCCCTGGTCATGCTGGGCGGCATCCGGGGGATCGCCCGTGTATGCGCCTTTTTCGTTCCGGTCATGGCGGTCCTGTACATTCTTGGATGCATGTATATTCTGATCGTCCAGGCGGACTACATTCTTCCCGCCATCCGGTACATTCTGGACTGCGCCTTCACGGGAGAAGCCGCCGCGGGCGGCGTCATGGGAGCCGCCGTCATGACCGCCATGAGAACCGGCGTGGCCCGGGGCCTGTTTTCCAATGAGGCCGGACTGGGTTCCGCCGCCATAGCCTCCGCTGCGGCCCAGAACCGCAACCCCGTCCGGCAGGCGCTCATTTCCTCCAGCGGCCCCTTCTGGGATACGGTGGTCATCTGCGCCCTGACGGGCATCGTGCTCACCACCAGCATCATCGCCCATCCGGACATTTCATGCAGCGACGGCTCGC
The DNA here is from genome assembly GCF_001580195.1 of Akkermansia sp. KLE1798. Lineage (NCBI taxonomy): Bacteria > Pseudomonadati > Verrucomicrobiota > Verrucomicrobiia > Verrucomicrobiales > Akkermansiaceae > Akkermansia > Akkermansia sp. KLE1798. The sequence continues at coordinate 86,508 of NZ_KQ971099.1, read as the reverse complement.
GCCTCACCACGCTGGCATTCAGCAAAATCCCTTACATGGGCTCTCCCCTGCTGACGCTCAGCTTGGTTACCTTCGTCGTATCCACCATTCTCGGCTGGTCCTACTTTGGAGAAAAAGCCCTGGAATACCTGGGCGGCCTGAAACTGGTCAAACCCTACCGCGTCATCTGGGTGGCGGCCGTCTTTACGGGCTGCATCTCAAAAATAGACTTGGTCTGGGTCTTTGCGGACTGTGCCAACGGCCTGATGGCCCTGCCCAACCTCATTTCCCTGATTGCCCTTTCCGGCGTGCTGGTCCAGCAAACCCGGTACTATCTCTGGCAGCACAGGCTGGACGAATATGATGAATCCCACGTTCCGGAAGGAAAATAGCATAATTTTTTACTTCATGTTCAAATAATCCTTGCCTTTGGAACAGCGATGGTGTTTACTTCGCCGCGCAGTCCCTGCAAACCTAAAAGTCGCGTTCGTCTAGCGGTCTAGGACTCCCGCCTTTCACGCGGGCAACACGGGTTCGAGTCCCGTACGCGATGCCAGTTTTACCATATAAAAAGCCTTATCTTTATAAGGCTTTTTCTTTTTTAAGAGCAACTGCTTGCATTCATTTGCTAAAAGGGGCTGTAGAGAATACCCAGTCAAAAAGTGTACGGTATCCCCGGTCAATACTATCAAACGGTAAAACCAGACGAGGCGTATGTTCCAAACCCTGGACTGTTGACAATTCAGCAAAGCTGCGTCATGGTGCTCCATGTCTTGGATTCCCGGTACAGACAAACGTACAATCATGGTGCAAGTGGGGATTTTACTCCTGCCATCTGCCCGATACGGAGGGATTTGCACACTCCTGACGTTTTACGCATGATGATATTTTCGTGAAACAGGAGAAAACTTTTAACGAAGTGGATTATACCCAGCCTTTTATCCGGCGAATGGAAGGACACCCCTAAGCTTGACACGGCTGAAACCGTTCATCACCAGTCCATTGCCGGATAAAAGAGGAAGTACTCCAGGAAACTGTCAGCTCAGCTGTCCTGACCGAGAAAACGGTTAACACCCAGGGAAAATGCGGGCTTTTTACCACTCAGGATTATGGGAGTTTCCCATGGTAAACCACTTCACAAACAACCAGCAAAGAATAATCATGAATAAAATTACTTCTATCAATGGGATCCTCGTGGCGCCTCAAAACGACTTAAATGAACATGCCGAGAATGGTACCGTCCATATTACGGAAGAAGAGCGTACTGCGTGGAATGCGAAGCAAGACACACTTGTGGACGCCTCCGGCAATATGGCGCTTGCGGGAAACATGACGGCTCAGGGCGGTACGTTTTCCAATACCGTCAACGCCGACGGTGGCATCAATATTCCAATGGCACCATCCACTGACACGGAGGCCGCCAGATACAGGGAAGTTCGTCTGCTTCATGAGATGGAGTTTTCCGCGTTGAAAACCTATTTCAATTCTTCCAATCCTTTTTCCTGGGGAATACTTGTGGACCGGTTTTGGTGGGCTGCCGGGCGAGACAACATGCCGGCATGGACTGTGGTCACGGCTGATTTTAATATGCTCAACCTCGACCAGATCAATTCCTCTTACGACAGCTTGACCAGTTGTTACCTTCCGATTTCCTGCGGTTTGGGATATGGCCGGTGCTTTGATTCCATCGCCATAGGCAATACTTCTTTCAATGCGGATTACGCGAGCCTGGATGATGATCCCTTTGCCACGCCCGCAGGTTACATGCGATACTGGGTCGATATACAGATTGGCCGTCCGGCCAATGGCCAATGTGCCGTGTCTGTCCGTATGTCCTGGGTAGGTCGTTCCGGTACTGTTGTCAACACTTCTCACCATTGTTCCGTTCCTGACATCCTTGCCTTGCGGGGAGTGGCTTTATCCATGACGAGTAAGCATTCTGGTGTCTGGCTGGTTGGGTTTGATAAAAGCGCCGGGCGTCTTGTTTCCTACAAGATTCTACCGGAGACATTTACATTGGATTCTTATCACAGAGCAATGTCCAGCAGCAGGTTGTCACTGGCAAAGACGGCGGGACATTGCTCTGTAGGGGTGCACGCACCATGTTATTATGGAGGAACTATCGTAGGCGAATGGTGCGAACTGATCCAGAACAATTAACTAATTATGAATGAAAAACAAATACAAATCGTTTTTCTGCCTCTGGCGGAGGGGATGAACGCGTCTCACGATAACAGCTGTTTTTCCAGATGGAGAAGCTATACACATCCGCCTTTGCACCTAAAACGGTATAGATGATGATCAAGCTCCGGCGTCCATTGTATCCACGCGGCCGAGGTTAACCGAATCCTTGCAGGCGTGGATGCGGCTGGAACTCCGGAAAAGGGATAAATAAGCAGAGGAAGATGTCCCGGAACCGGGGACATCTCCTACAAACAGAACCATCCCGCGACCGACATGCCGCCTGTCATTCAAGCCCCCAGAAAGGAAGACCATATGTGCAGTAAAGCCCGCGTCTACCTGAACCTTTTAAGGGAATACAAGCCCGAACCGGTCATGTTCTCGGGCTTTATTGCCTGCGGGATCCTGTACTGCGATATGCGACTTATATGAATGCACAGACAAAAGTCCTCACGGAAACCAACATGCGGCTTTCACAACTTGAACAGCATGCCGGAAACTGAATATTGCCTCAGAGCAGACGATCAGAGGTATATAATAAAGAAAAGCAATGATCTGTTTTACCTTCATCTCTTGGTGATGTTTCCATATCCCCCCCGTATGATTTATTCCGTCCATCGGAAGCCATCTCTGAATCTTTTGGGAATAGGGAACGTTGAAAGCAATGTGTCTGCATCTATTTCTGTACCCGTGTTTGCGGGGTTTCTTATATCTTCCAGAACCCGCAGGTTCTGGAAGATATTTTTTCCTCATCATCGGAAGATGTGATTTTTCTTGATTCCGGCCACCATCTTCCGGGTCCGGAGGTTGCGTGCCCTATGGCGGCCATGTCTTACATCTTCCCGGATTTGACTTTTAGAAAGTCACGTTATCTTTTAGTATTCCGTACACGAAAACGCCATGGATTACACGCCTCTCATTGAAAAACGCCGCCAGCGCCTGGAAGAATTGGAAACGGTCATTGCAGAACCGGATTTTTTCAGCGACCAGAAAAAAGCGTCGGAGATCATGAGGGAACACCGGCGCCTGAAAGAACTGCTGGAAACCTGGGACGAGCTGAACGGTACGGAACAGCAATTGGCAGACAATCAGGAACTGGCGAAGACGGATGACCCGGAACTGGCGGAGCTGGCCGCCCTGGAGATTCCCGAACTGGAAGCCAGGCTGGAAAAATTGCGCAGCGACGTTCAATACAGCCTGCTGCCCCGGGACACCACGGAAGACCGCGACGCCATCATTGAAATCCGCGCCGGCACGGGCGGCGATGAAGCTTCCCTGTTCGCGGGCGACCTGCTCCGGATGTACCAGCGTTTTGCGGAAGAACGCGGCTGGCGCTTTGAACACATGGAAAGCAGCCCGTCCGACGTAGGCGGCTTCAAGGAAGTCGTCTGCCGCATTGCCGGGGACGAGGTGTTCCGCTACTTGAAATACGAAGGGGGCGTCCACCGGGTCCAGCGCGTGCCCTCTACGGAAACGCAGGGACGCATCCACACCTCCACCGCCACCGTGGCTGTCATGCCGGAGGCGGAAGAAGTGGACATAGAAATTCGCCCGGAGGACCTCCGCATTGAAGTATGCCGCTCCGGCGGCGCAGGCGGACAGCACGTGAACAAGACGGAATCCGCCGTGCAGATATGGCACATCCCCACGGGCGTCTATGTCCGGTGCGAAGAAGAGCGCAGCCAGATGAAAAACCGCGAAAAGGGCATGAAAATCCTGCGAGCCAAGCTGTTTGAAGCCAAAAAGCGCGAGGAGGCGGAAAAGTACTCTGCCGCGCGGCGCAGCCTGATCGGTTCCGGAGGCCGTGAAGAAAAAATCAGAACGTACAATTTCCCGCAGAACCGCCTGACGGACCACCGCATCGGCTACACGTCCCACAATCTGGACGGCATCCTGATGGGCCAGATGGAGGATCTGATCATGGCGCTGCAGCATGAAGAAATGCAGGAACGCCTGGCGGAAGCCGGCATGTCCTAATCCCCTTCCCCCTTTCATGAAAACCTTACTGGAAGTTTTGCAGTCCGGCACGGAGTATCTGGCACGCCAGGGCTGCGACGAGGCACGCGCCACCATGCAGCACCTGATGGCCCACGTTCTGCACTGCAACCGCACGGCTCTTTATTCTCAGTTTGACAGGCCTGTTGAGGAAGAGGAACTGGCCCCCCTCCGCCAGCTTTTGAAGCGCAAGGCCGCCGGAGAACCTCTGCAGCACCTGCTGGGAACCACGGAGTTTTTCCGCCGGGAGTTCCTGACGGACGCCCGCGCCCTGATCCCGCGGCCGGAAACGGAAGAATTGGTGGAAATGGTACTGAACAGGATTCCCGCCCGTCCCGTCCGCGTTCTGGACATGGGTACCGGGTCCGGAATCATCGGCATCACGCTGGCCCTGGAATTAAAGGACCGTGTACGGGAAGTCGTTCTGGCGGACATTTCCCCCAAGGCGCTGGATCTGGCCCTGGAAAACGCCATGAGGCTGGGAGCCAGGGTTTCCACCATCCAGACGGACCTGTTTGAAAACCTGCCTGCCACTCCGTCCGACGAAGAACGGCAGTCTGCGGAAGAACCGGAACAGAATACGGAAGAAGCCCCAGAACAGCCCCGGACCGCGCAGGAAACCCGCTTTGACGTCATTGTGGCCAACCTGCCCTATATTGCGGATGGCGAGGAACTTGCCCCGGAAGTGATGAGAGACCCGCACACGGCCCTGTTCGGCGGCCCCCAGGGGTGGGAAATCATTGAACGTTTTCTTTCCCAAGCCCGCGATTACCTGACAGAAAACGGATTCGTGGCCCTGGAAATAGGCCATGACCAGGCCGCCGCGGTCACCCGGATCATGGACGGCTGCGGCTACAACCACATGGAAGTGCTGAAGGATATGAGCGGCATTTCCCGTTTTCCCTTCGCTTACCGTTAATCTTTTTCATCTTTCATCCCATGCTGGCGGCGCGCATCCTGGTTGACGGTCAAAGCGACCTGGTGCTGGATTACGGCATTCCTCCGGAAGCCGGAAATGTCCGGCCCGGATGCCGCGTGCAGATTCCCCTGCGCAACAGAACGGCTACGGGAACCGTCCTCACCCTTTCCGAGCCGGACCCGGCGTGGCAGGACAGGCTCAAGCCTATTCTCAAGCTGATTGACCCGGAACCGCTGATTTCCCCAGTGATGATGGATCTGGCCGCATGGGCCGCCGACTATTATTCCGTCGCCCTGGACCAGATGATCCGCTGTTTGCTGCCGGAAACGGTCCGACAGGAAAACACGGCGGAGAAAATCCGCAAAATGGTGCATCTGGAAAAACAGCCCACCCGGGAAGAACTGGACGCACTATACCGCAAGGCTCCCCGCCAGGCTCAAATGCTGGATTATTTTTCAACGACGGAACAGAAGGCGGCGCCTCTGTCGGAATTCGGCCCCGGAGCCCTGAACGTCGCCCGCGGCCTGGCAGGCAAAGGCTTCATTTCCCTGCGGGAGGAATCCGTCCACCGGGACCCTACGACCGGGGAGCAATTCGCCCCCAGCCTGTCCATGAAGCTGAATCCCCAGCAGGAAAAAGCCCTGGAAGCCGTCACGGCCATGTGCCGTGCGGAAACCAAAAAGCCGGTGCTCCTGCAGGGCGTCACCGGATCCGGCAAGACGGAAGTTTACCTTCAGGCGGTCTCCCAAATCGTGCAGGAGGGGAAATCCGCCCTGATCATGGTGCCGGAAATCTCCCTGACGCCCCAGACCGTCCAGCGTTTCAAATCCCGCTTTGCGGACATGCCTTCCTCCGTGGCCGTACTTCACAGCCTGCTCTCCGACGGAGAGCGCTTTGACGAATGGCATGCCATCCGGTCCGGAAAGGCGCGTATCGTCGTCGGGCCCCGCTCCGCCGTCTTCGCTCCTCTCCAGAATCTGGGCCTGATTATTGTGGATGAAGAGCACGACGCCTCCTACAAGCAGGAAAGCTCACCCCGCTACCACGGCCGCGACCTGGCGGTCCTGCGCGCCCATCTGGAAGGCTGCGCCGTCGTCCTGGGGTCCGCCACGCCGTCCCTGGAAAGCATCCACAACGTCCAGACCGGAAAATACGTCCTGGCCAGGCTGACGGAACGCGCGGACGGCCAGCAGCTGCCGCTGATCCGCATTCTGGACATGAAAACGGAGGGTAAGAACAAAGCCGGCCCCAATGTGCTTTCGGAACGCCTCAGAATGTCCATCGACCGCCGCCTGGACAGGGGGGAGCAAGTGATCCTGCTGCTCAACCGCCGAGGATTCGCACGTTCCATCCAGTGCCCGGACTGCGGGCACGTCATCACGTGCATGCACTGTTCCCTTCCCCTCACCTACCACCGCACGGAAGACCGCCTGATGTGCCATTTGTGCGGTTTCAAGTCCCTGGTGCCCAGAACCTGCCCGGAATGCAAATCCGCCAGCATTCTTCTCCAGGGCTACGGCACCCAGAAAGTGGAGGAAATCCTGCGCCGCACCTTTCCTGCGGCGCGCATCACGCGCGTGGACGCAGACGTGGCGCGGAGAAAAAACGCCGTCAGAGACATCCTGAACCAGTTCCGGGCCCGTAAAATAGACATTCTGCTGGGAACCCAGATGATCGCCAAGGGCCTGGATTTTCCGGGCGTCACGTTGGTAGGTGTGCTCAATGCGGACCTGGGCCTTTACATTCCCGACCCACGGGCAGGCGAACGCACCTTCCAGCTCCTGACGCAGGTGGCGGGCCGCGCAGGCCGCGGCGACCTGTCCGGGGAAGTCATTATCCAGACGTTTACCCCGCAGTCCCCCTCCCTGCAATATGCACGGCATCATGATACGGACGGCTACGCAGCTCAGGAACTGGAAATGCGCCGTGCCTTCGATCTTCCACCCTTCACCCACATCGCCGTGCTGACGATCCGCTCCCAGCATGAAAACATGGCGGAATTCGCCACCCGCACGCTGGGAGCCAGGCTCCGCGGAATGCTGCCGCCGGACACGACGATGACGGACCCCATGCCCGCGCCCATTCCCCGCGCCCACGGCCAGTTCAGGTACCAGATCACAGTCAAGGGACCTTCCGCGCGCGCCATCTCCCGCGCCCTTAGAAAGCTGGTGCAGGAAGCCGGGCTGGGAGACGACCTGACGGCCGTCATTGACGTGGACGCCATGTCATTCATGTAAGCTGTCTTGCCAAAACAGGGGGGTGGGATTAGGATTTCCGCACAACGCAACTTACTGTTATGCTACTTCATTTCTACAAAATGACGGGCGCCGGCAATGACTTTGTCATGGTGGACAACCGCGACGAAAGCCTCTCTTCCGTGCTGGACAAGGAAACCATAGAAGCCCTGTGCGACCGCCGCTTCGGCATCGGCGCGGACGGCCTGATTGCCGTGGAGCCCTCCCAGGGAAAAGGCGGTGCGGTGCGCATGCGCTATTACAATTCCGACGGCGGAGAAGCGGAAATGTGCGGCAACGGAGCGCGCTGTTTCGGCAACTTTGCCGCAGCCCTGCTCCGCCATGACCGGACCAAGCCCCTTCCCTTCGAAACCATGGCGGGCATCGTCACCGCCTCCTTCAGGGAGGACGGCAATGTCACCGTCAACCTGACGGAACCGCATTCCCTCCAGCTTTTTGTGCTAAATGCAGACCACGTCGTCGGAACGGACGTTCATTTCCTGAACACCGGCGTCCCCCATGCCGTGGCTTTCCTGGACAGCCTGGAAGACGCGGACATCGTCAACATGGGAGCCTACCTGCGCTACCATGACTCTTTCTCTCCCAAGGGCACCAACGCCAACTTCGCAGAAGTGCTGTCTCCCCGCCACATCGCCATACGCACCTATGAACGGGGAGTGGAGGACGAAACGCTTGCCTGCGGCACCGGCATGACTGCCAGCGCCTTGATTCACGCCGTACTGACGGATGCGCCCTCCCCCATCAAAGTGGACGTAGCGGGTGGAGACACGCTGGAAGTCGGCTTCACACGCACGGGAGACCACTTCACCAACGTCACCCTCACCGGGCCGGCGGACCTTGTCTTTGAAGGGGACATTGAAGTCTAAACCACCTCCATTCAAGGAAACGGGCAGGGACGGAAGCAAACGTCCCCGCCTGTTATTTTTTCAGTAAAACGCATTCAGCCCTCTTGTAGCCTCCATAGCCGTTGCAGAATGCCTTGTACACGGCAGGCCCCATGTTCGTTTCACAATAATACTTCACGGTGATGCCGTCGCTTCCCTGCTCCATGCCCAGAAAACGGGAGGACAGCAGCATCAGGTTGTTCCGGTAATTCCACACGGCCATATCCCGCTTCATTTCCTCCTGGATTCTTTCACAGAGGTAATCCTGGGGCGGCGGAAACAAAACGGCGCACACGACGCCGATCACGCAAATACCAGGAATCACGCCCAAGGCGAGCACGGCATTGCATTTCCTCACCAAAGGCGCATGGGATTGAAACTTCCTTCTCAGGATGAAGAGGAGGAAATACCCCGTGAGCAGCATGATTGAAAAACTGGCATTCACATACTCGAACGCCAGACTCATGACGCCCAGGGCCACAAACCCCACGCCTTTCCATTTATTTTTTCCGGAAGGAAGACAAGTACACAAAAACACATATACGGTATAACCCAGCAGGCAAAGCAAAGGCACCAATATCCCCTTGAATATGCACTCCACCATGCAGTCCCACGGATACTCCCTGCTGGGGCAGCACGCCTCTTCAAGAAACATGCAGATCATGCTCAGGAGGACCAAGGCGACAAGAAGCAAATATTTTGTTTTTCTGGAATCAGTCAAAAACCATAATAAAACAATGCTGAACGGGAACAAATAATAGCCCATTCCTACAAACACAGTAGATAACAAAGGAATGTGAGGAAGAATGTTCATAGGCAATAATTATTGGAAGTTAGTTTGTTGCGAAACGTGAGAGCGTTGGAACAGCAGTAATAATAATTGGAAACAAAATAAATTCAAACAAACGTTTTCAAAAAATAAAGAAAAATTCCTTTTCATTTTTCCCAAAGCATTCACTTCCATTCGGAAGCTTGACAAAGCAGCTTCCCGAAATAGAAATTGACGTCATCATGAAACCACCGCTTCTGTTCACAGCCTCTGTCATCATGGCATTCCCTCTTCTTTCCCAATGCGTCCGCAAGCCGCTCCTGCCGGATTACGAACCCCTCTGTACCCACATGGTACCCGGAACGAGTCCGGCACAATCCCCCCTCTCCGCCCGGAACACAAAGGTGTACCGGGTCGGCCCCAGGGGAGGGATCTACCATGTCAACGAGCATAATAAAAAAGTTTACCTGAAAACCCCGTCAACACAATAAAACATCATTCCCCACTGTCATAGTTTTCCAAACGGGAAACAAATATTTATCCCAATCAAACAGCAATTTTCATCTTTGGAAGATTTTTCTCTAAAAACAATCGCCACACTTATTTTCTTCTTGCCAAAATGAATATGCGCGGGTAATGTTTGCCGCACCACAACACTACATGGTGTCGGTAGTTCAATGGTAGAGCCCCAGATTGTGATTCTGGTAGTTGCGGGTTCGAGCCCCGTCCGACACCCCATCCCTTTCCTGAAAAAGAGCACTTCCGGTGCTCTTTTTTACTTCACCCTCTCTTCGTTCGCATGCGCAATCCCGAATTCGTCAAAGCCGCCTTCTCCGCCATTGCAACGCGTTATGTAGCTACCAACCATATATTGAGCATGGGGGTGGACCTGCTGTGGCGGCAGCGTGTCGTTCAGCTGGTCTCGGAATGGAAGCCGGAACGCCTGCTGGATCTGGCCACCGGCACGGGCGACCTGGCCCTGGCCATCCTGCGCGCCATGCCGGAAATACGCCTGACGGGGTCCGACTTCTGCCAGCCCATGCTGGATGTAGCCGCCGAACGGGGACTGGCGAATCTGGTTTGCGCGGATGCCATGAACCTTCCCTTCCCCTCCGCTTCCTACGATGCCGTCACCGTAGCCTTCGGGCTGCGCAACATGGCCAGCTATCCGGACGCCCTGAAGGAAATGGGACGCATGCTGCGCCCCGGAGGGCACCTGCTCATCCTGGACTTTTCCCTGCCTGAAAACCTGCTGAAGCGCCCCTACCGTTTCTACCTGCACCGCATCCTTCCGCTCATCGCCGGATGGATGACCGGCCACCGCGAGGCCTACGACTACCTGGCCGACAGCATTGAAGCGTTCCCCAGCGGAGAAGATATGAAAAACCTGCTCCGGAACTGCGGGTACACCAATATCACGGCGGAGCCCCTCAACGGAGGCATCGCCAGCATTTACACGGCCCAGAAATGAGTGCGGGAGACGCAAGAGAAGGCATCATCCGCGGCCGGGCTTCCCGTGCGCGGCTGGGCGGCAAACTGGCCGGGCTTTCACTGCCCCGGCAGATAGCCGTCATTGCCTTCTGGCCCTTTCTGGAACAGCTTCTCAGCTTCTTCGTCACCTCGTCGGACCTTTTCATCGCCACCAAGATAGGGGTGGACGCCCAGGACACCATCAACATCTCCGACGGCATGGGAGCCGTCGTCTTCCTGATGTGGTTCGGCTTTGTGATCCAGGGTTCCATCATGATGGGGGCCACCGCCATCGTCTCCCGGATGACGGGGGCCAGGGACTACCCCCAGGCCCAGCACGGGCTGCACCAGGCCGCCATGCTCGGGCTGCTCGCCGGGATCATCTCCTGCGGGCTGCTCTTTGCATGCAGCGGATTCCTGGTCACCCACGTGCTGACCATGAATGAAGCCGCACGGGAATACGCCCTGCAATATGTGTATGTGGCCGCATTCGCGGCCCCCTTCAGCGGCGTGGTCTTTGCCGTCAACGCGGCGCTTCGCGGTTCCGGGGATACCCGGCTGCCCTTCTGGATCATGATGAACGTGGGCGTCCTCAATGTCATCTTCAGCGTCCTCTTCGTCTTTGCGGACGCCCCGCTGGGCGGCTGGCGCATCGGCGGCATCGCGGCGGGAACGGTCTGCGGCTACGGTATCAGCATGTGCCTGCTTCTCTTCATCATGCTGCGGCGCAGGAAAAAAATCTTCGCGGAACATCCCGGCCTGTCCCTGGAAGAACTGGTCAGGGAAAAGGGAGAACACTATGCGCCGCCTCTGTACCTCTCCTTCTCCCATCTCCGGCCAGACATGGGCATGCAGAAGCGCATTCTGAAAATCGGCCTCCCGCAGGCGGTGGAAGTATTCGGCATGTGGGGCATCCAGATGTTCTGCCTCTCCATCATCAGCGAGCTTCCCATCACGGGCGTGCTGGGCGTCCACAACATCGCCGTGCGCATTGAATCCCTCAGCTTCCTGCCCGGCTTCGCCATCGGCATGGCGGCCTCCACACTGGTGGGGCAGTACCTGGGTGCCAGGAATGCGCTGATGGCCCGCATCACCATCTGGAAATGCATGCGGTACGCCCTCATCTTCATGACGGGCCTGGGTGTGCTCTTCTGCGCCTTCCCCGCCCTCTTCATGCAGATATTCTCCAACGGAAACATGACGCTCATTGACACGGGCATCCCCGTCCTGCGCACCATGCTCCTGGTGGAACCCTTCTTTGCAGCCTGCATCGTGATGAAAATGTCCCTGCGCGGCGCTGGAGACACGCGGCGGGTCATGCTCGTCTCCTACGGCATCATGGGCTTCTTCCGCGTGGGCTGCACCTGGGCCTGGTTCAAGCTGGCCCCGGAAACCATGACGCTGTGGGGTATCTGGATGCTCTTCGCCTTTGAAATGGCCGTGCAATCCGTAATTCTTTATAAAATCGTCAAAGGACGGAGCTGGACGAAGCTGCAAGTGTAACCTCCTGTGCCCCTTTCTGCGTCCGTCTTTGCGACAGGAAAACGAGCCTGAGGGGAAAACACCATCTTCCCATTCCAATCCCGTCAATTTCTTCCCCGGCCTGATTTGCTACGGCCATCCGGTTCAACAAGCGGAGCAGCATCTTATCGGAATGACCTCTTTCCCCACAAACAGTCAATTTGCACGGAAGGAAGGAACATGACTTCCCGTCCTGCGGGCTATTAAAAGGCAAATCAGGAACACATAAAACAATTGTCCAGTTCCATGGAAAGATTCCCTGTTTCAATTTCGAAAAGAAAATCATCTGCGGATTTCATCCATCTGCAATGGGTTTCACAAGCCTTTCTTATTGCAGCAATCTCCCCTGAAAATAGGTACTCTGATGGGCGCATATCCTCCGTACCTGATTTTTAAGGGCATATCTTCTGCAAATCCAAAACGTTCATAACGGGATAAAAACTTTGCCTTTCCCGCCGGATTCTGCTAGTATTTTTGCACGTTGTTCTTCAACGGGCTCGTAGCTCAGCGGTTAGAGCAGGGGACTCATAATCCCTTGGTCGTAGGTTCGAACCCTACCGGGCCTACCAAAACAGAGCCTTACAAGTTAACTACTGGTAAGGCTTTTTCTTTCCCTTCCCACTTCCCTCAAAAATCGTTAAAAACGTGTAAAAACGCACCAAAACGTGAGGAAAATGGCACCACTTTGGTACCACCATTTTTGCTGCAGTGGAGGAAACCGCATAAGAAGAGGAGTCATTCCAGAATGACGAATAGCTGGCAGAAAAACTGGAAAGCAGGGAAGCTTCTCATCACTACTGCAGACTTTGTGGGCCACTAAGTCGTACAATAACATCTATGCAGAGGGTATGTGAATTGTATAAAACATCCGGTAGTGGAGAAATTTTTTATGCTCGCGATTCATCGAAATAAGTTGTCGGAGTTGCAGATGACAATTGACTGGAAGCTATAAAAATTAAAACTATTTCTATAAATCACACAATTTTAATAACTTCAGTAAATCTAAAAAAACTACTGAGGCGGCAAATATTCTTTTACCATGACATGGATTTTTCCCGGCAATCTGACTGATACAACAATGTTCTCCATGGCTTTTTCACCATTACGCCCATGGCTTTTTTATCTTTGTGAAAAACAAATTTCAGGAACGTTTCTCCGACAGAGGAACGGGCCTCATTCTACTTTTCCTTTTAAACAATCACATGATGAAGGGCGTTGTCCAGAGCAAGGGAATCCTTGCCCGCCATTAAACACGCTTGCCTAGGCGCATGCCAAGCTTAGATATAGCTCCATTAATAATAATTAAAAATCTTTTGGTTTCTCTTCAATAACAGGTCGATTATTTTTATGATACCTTTCTGATTCGTAAATTGTCTGAGGAACTAACTCCAGCATGTGTACATGCATTTCTATTCTGTGGGTTTTATTCCAGGATGCGAAATCAAATCTGAATTGATCGTTCATATTGCTTCCAAGAACTTTGTACTTCGTAAACAAAATAGAAAAATAATCATAGCCTTCATGCGTTCCATAGTAATATACAGAAGGAGGAGCTGTTTGCGTGACTAAAGGATATACCAGCTGAGAATGAGAAACTTCTTTAACATTTACAGAGCAACATGATTGCAGGATTATTAAAAAAATGATTATGAGTGAATACTTCCTGCTATTCTCTTTTTCATTAAAATTTCCCCTGGGTCTGTTTGGCGGTTTTATACTTTTGTCTATTTCCATAATTCCCATTCAGAGTCAGTATTCTTCATCCCCTGGCCAATGGAACTGGCCGTCCCCGAATAAGGATCAACGGGATGATTTTTCGATTACTCACCGTAGAGATACTCGATAAAAAACGACTTTATCAACTGTAAACTAATGAAATGCATTTCTTACCATCTGTCATGAGGGGAAATGGCTATTATTACTAAATATTTATCTTCTTGAAGTATTTTTTTATATAATACGAAAATCTCCCCAAACGGAAATGTCATCAATTTATGTTTATCTATTCCATTCTCTTTATCCAAGAATTTTTCCTGGATGTGTAACATACTATACGGAGTAAGATCCCCTTTTAAGAAATCATCATTTATCAATGAATAGATTTCAGGATTTTTTATTATTTCTTCATTAAAATCATTTTTTACTCCTAAGATATCCAGAATATCATCTGTACTTATGCCTGAATAAGAAACTCTTGCGTCCAGTCCGTCTTGTAATTTCAAGGCCTGCAGGTGAATGCAATCCGTCCATTGCTGATCAGTTTGGAAAATATAAATTATTCTTATTCTCCCCCGCATTGAAGTATGCAGCCTCCACGAATTTTGTGGAACACCCAGAGTATTCGCCATCATTTTTTCCCATGTATCGGGTTGAGGAGGGGATTTATCGCACCCACTGAGAATAATCATTAACAGAAGTATATAAATACTATTACATAAAATATTCATGCCAAATATTCATAGAGTTAATAATAGTTTTCTGTTCGTTCAATGTAAAATTACCCCAAACTTCAATTGGAAAAGACGCAGATGAATTACTTTGTCATGAACAATCGTTTCTAAAAACCGTTGTCACTCAATATTTCTTCCTGTGGGAATTACTCTCCCTTACATCGTATCAAGCTAAAAATACTCCTTCAGAAATCAATAAAATAATATAGATTTTTTAATTTCCGGTTCATGGATTTGTAAGAAAAAAGGTATATGTCAACGGTATCGAAAATCACTCAAATATATTTTGGGAGAACGGTTATTTCTTTTTGATAAAATCTCGGATGTTTTCGATGAAATATACTGTATCACTATCCGGAAAAACAAATACTTCTTTACTCTGCCTTTCAAAATACCCCATGCCACCGAAACATCCTTTGGGAGTGTTCACTGCACTGTATGTCAATTTTTCAAGATCATCTTTTTTTATGGCAAATGACATTTCAATCTCATGCTTGCTTGCAACATCTAAAATCATTTTAATGTCAGAAGTTTCATCATTATAATGATAAACTTTAAAATTTATTTTATCTCCACTGTTCATTGGCTTTAAAACAACATAACATTCAAACATATCTTCCATCTCTGTTATTTCTAAAGATATATAGGGGCTCTTTCCTGAAAGAACCAGGGATTTGGTTGTATCGACCAATATGGGAGAAGCTTCTACATTTACTGCAGCGAATGCCGCCAATAATAAAATAAATTTCATCATCATAATTTTTTAATGTATTCTTATATTCTGCCAAACGAACGGGAGATCCCATGATCTCAGCCGTTATTTTGTATCTTTTAACTATATATTAAACTTCCTTTTTTATAAAAATTCTCTTCCTGTTTAGTTTTAGATATCAACCAGCGCATCAAAGAAGATGAAACCAAAACCCATAATAACTCAGACATAACCCCAGAATTTTTCAGTTCAAGGCAGCCCATGGTTTAGGTGGTAAAGGTGAGTATGGTGAGGAGCCGGACGATTGGTCGTATCGGAAATAATCGCCCAAAAAATCGGAGTGTTCATAGGATACACAGGATTTGGGGTTAATGATTAACAAAAGAAACGAGGGTAGTTCCTGAGAATCACCCTTCCCGTACCATATGTCCGTATCCGATGTCAACGCAATTCACACGGATTTCCCATATTTATGTTAGGAAATAATAATCTCTATCATAATATTTATGTAACCAATTCATTTCCCTCATAAGCATCCATATGATCGCGGGGCTGGTTTTCCGAGTCATCTCCTGGGAGAGAAATTCAAAAATATCTTTTTTCTCTACAGTATAATAAATTTCCTATTTCCTACTTGCATCCTGTTTTCTCCCCTCTTCCAAAAAGATAATTTGCTGCAACCTTCAAATCATCTGGCATCTTTGAAGCTCCCTTTTTGCATTGTTGGGCCGGCCTTGATCGGTTATAAGGATGCACGCCCACGAGCAACCGTCCCAGGAGATTCTCTCAACGGGCATCTCTGGAAAATACACACTATTTGTCAACCAAACAAAACATACAGGGATGATACGCATGAAAAGATTGCTGCCGTTTTTTGCCGCTCTGCTGGGGCTTCTTCCCTGCGCGCTGAGCGCCAACATTCCCAGCGACAGCATTCCGTTCGAGCTCGGAACCGCCAGCCGCATTTACGTGCAATGCCGCGTCAACGACAGCCGGCCCCTGCTCTTTCTTTTTGATACCGGTGCCACTTCCATGGTCATCAACAGCAATTCCCTGGAAGGAATCCCGATGGAGTTCAATGAAACTATTGTGAATTACGGAGCCACGGGCTCCAATGAGGTCCGCAAAAGCGCGGAAAACAAATTTTCCGTCGGAAAGCAGTCTCTGTCCGGCGTCCCCTTCATCGCCATTCCCTATGCCCGTGACCAGTGGGACGGCGTTCTCGGCCTCTGGTTCATCCAGCGGCAGGTCACGGAAGTCAATTACACGGACCGGAAAATCTACCTGTATCCGCACGGTTCCTACACGCCGCCGCCGGACGCCATCCGCCTGAAGATGGAATACGTGATGGGAATCCCCGTAGTTCCCGCCCAGGGAACGGTCAACGGGAAGGTTTACCAGCTCCGCCTGTCGGTAGATACGGGTTCCGACCGCATTCTGGACCTCAATACCCCCTTTGTCAACAAGCATCGCCTCCTGGGCAGCCAGGTTCCGTTTTCCGTCTCCAGCATTTCCAGTTCCGATACCAATACGGGCAGGCTGGAAAACGTCATTTTCGACAGCATCCAGCTCGGCGCCTGCAAATTGCCGCGCATTCCCGGAGCGTTTTCCACCGTCACCAGCGGCATCCAGAGCATGCAAGAGATGGACGGAGTCATGGGCAACAACCTTTTGAAGCGCTTCAACCTCGTTTACGACTCCCAAAACGGCTACCTTTACCTGATTCCCAACAACCTGCTTTACACGCCGTTTTACGACTGCCTTCTCCAGCCACGAAAGACAGTGCCCCAGACGCCTGCCTGCACGGCAGGAAGATGAACCGGAATGCCCGCCTACCGGGAACTTCCGCGCAGGTTGATGATCCGGGTGCACAGCTCCACCAGCTTGTTTCCGGCGCGGGAATGCAGGAACCGGTAAAGGCCGAACAGGGCGCACCTCACGCGGAAGTCGTGCCCGCAGGCAATGTGTTTCAGGAGACGGAAAGGAGATTCCGGGGACTGGGCAAATTCTCGCCAGCCGTATTTGTCCAGCAGGGCGCGGACCGCATCCAGGGCTTCCTCTTTCTCCGCCGCCGTCTGGCGGAGCAGGTTGGACGAGAAAAGCTGGATGCTGCCGTTCAGCCAGTTCAGGACCGTTATCCTGGCTTTTTCCAGACAGCCCAATTCCCGGTAGGCAGCGGCGATCAGGTCCACACGCTCCAGAGCCGGATAGAACCCGGAACCCTTTTTGTCCGGGGCCTTGTACACGTTCACCAGAGAATCCGGACGAGTGGGGCGGTAGATGTACAGGCAGTCCGGGATTTTAACGATGTTCCGCACGTAGGGGTGAAGCAGGTTGTTGAACAGGGCATCGCTCCCCTGCCTCATTCCCTCCCGGAAGCGGAGGCCCGTCTTTTTCAGGAAATCCGCACGGTAAAGCTTGTCCCAGCACAATTCGCTGAACGTTCCCATGGACGCAAAGTCGTAATGGCTGCAATGCCATTCCGGGCATTGCAGGCCGTTGAGCATGCTCCACCGGACGGAGAGCGGCATGTCCCCGGCAATCGTGGCCCCCATGCAAACCAGCTCCGCGCCATACTGTTCCGCCGCCAGATACAGGCGCTGGAACATGACGGGAGAGACATAGTCGTCCGGGTCGGCAAACCCGATGTACTTTCCGCACGCGACATCCAGCCCGGCATTCCGGGCCGCCGCCACGCCCGCATTGGGCTGGTCGATGATGCGGATTCTTTCGTCCGCGGCTTCATATTCCCGCAGGATGTCCGGCGTTCCGTCCGTGGAGCCGTCATTGATGCAGATGATTTCTATGTCCCGGAGCGTCTGGGCGCAGACGGTATCCAGGCATTTTTTCATAAATCCGGCTACATTGTAGCACGGAATAATAATGGAAACGAGTGGCATGGTCATCAGGCAAGGTTTGTGTTTTCAGGATTTTTCAATGCATGGAACAGGTCCATCCAGGAACGGGCAATGGCGTCCAGCCCATAACGTCCGGCCTTCTTCCGGGCGGCGGCTCCCATGGCGCGCCTCAATTCGGGATGTTCAATCATCCGGATGACGGCCTCCGCCAGACGGCCCGTATCTCCGGGGGGGACCAGCAGGCCGTCTTTTTCCGGCTTGATCAGGTCCCGCGGCCCGCACGGGCATTCAAACGCCACGCAGGGCACGCCGCACGCCATCGCCTCCACCAGCACCATGCCGAATCCCTCAAAAAGGGAGGAAAACACCAGCATGGAGGATTGCAGCAGTTTTTCCTGCACATCAGGAGTGGCCCCGCGCAGAAACACCTGCCTTTCCAGCCCCTTTTCCTGGACCAGGCGTTCAAGGGATTCCTTTTCCGGGCCGTCCCCCCATATCTCCAGCTCCCATCCGGGATAGACGGCAGCCACTTTTTCCCATGCAGAAATCAGCAGGTCAAATCCCTTGACCGGGACAAGGCGCCCCACGGCAACCGCGCGGGGGCGGTCCAGGGAAGCAGCCCGTTCCGTCCGGCGGATGCACGGGTTCGGAATGACGTGCACGCCCTTCCTTCCCCTCCAGTTCGTCTCCATATCCTGCCGGGTAAGCACTACCGTGGCGTCATAGCTGCCCTGGCGTAGTGCGAATTCATAAAAATCGGAAACGGCGGCCATGATACGCGCCCTTATCCCGCCCTGAAGCCGCGCGTAATCTTTCCGGTAGGTGCCGGAGTAGTGGTATTCGCGCACGGTTTTCCACGGTCTGCCGCGGGAAATCCGGGGAATCATGAACTTTTCCGACTGCCCTACGGAAACGACGATGTCCGGTTCCAGTTCCCCAAGGGTTTTCCGTAGAGCCTCCGCATGGCGCCTGCGCCTGACAAGAATGCCCTTCATCACATACAGGAATCCCTTCCAGTCGTCCTCATAATAATTCACACCCAGGGTCGCCACCTTCACGCCCGGCGGCAATTCCGCCGCAGTCCGGCGGGCGTCGTTGGCCGCCACCAGAACGACTTCATTGCCCGGCACGGCGGCCAGGGCCGCGGCCTTGGCGCGCGTGACGGCCTGAATTCCTCCCGCCGCATCCAGATCATCCAGTACGTAGGCAATCTTCATATTCCGGTCATCCGTTGTTTCTGTTTTTCACGATAATCAGGCACATCAGCGCTATTCCGAAGGGCACGGCCGCCAGCGTCAGGAACGGACGCGGGGATTCCTGCAAAAAACGGGCATGGCGCGCCAGCAGGGAGGCGGACACGTAATGCACCGCCTCCATGAAGCGCCTGCGCCCGGAAGGCTGGCGCTTCATCCCCTCCTTCCGCAGAAAGGCAAATCCCCTGGGATTCCGCACGTACTGCCTGAACATGTTTTTCGAGGAGCCGTCCTCCCGGTATTCCACCAGGCACAGCACCCTGTTCATGGCCAGCAGGGGCGCCTCTTCGTCCGCCAGCATGTACTTGTAGCCCAGCCCCACATACTTTTCACCGGGAAACACGGGATAAGGCGGCAGCCGCTTCATCAGCGCGGTCCGGTACACGAGCTTCTTGTCCCCCCTGCCCCCCGCCGCATAGAATCCGGTCAGCGTCATCTCTCCGTCGTCCTCTTCAAAAGCCGTTCCGATGAGTTCTCCAGTCCGTACGTCGGCGTCCAGCCCCGCAATCCCGGCCAGCCGTTCGCTGCCACGCCGCTTCCAGAGTTCCAGAATGGAGGCCACGGCGTCTTCCGTCATCAGGTCGTCGGAATCCAGGCAGACGTTGAGTTCCGTGTCCATGAGCCCGTACGCGGCATTATGGGCCGTGTGCATGCCTCCGTTTTCCTGATAATGGTAGCGTATTTCCAGATGCCCTGCCCGTTGCCATTCACGCACCAAGTCTGCGGTTCCGTCCGACGATCCGTCGTCAATGACCAGCCAGACAAAGTCGCGGCAGGTCTGCCTCAGCAGGCTTTCATAACAGCGGCGCAGGCATTCCGCCCTGTTGAAGGTCGGCGTGAACACGGTCAACGTCTTCATTGTCTTCATGATTCACCTCCCTGTTCCAGATAGAATTCCTGAAGCTTTTGCGCATTGCCGGCAATGTCCAGCCCGGCTTGCCGGATGGCCGCCGCCGTATTGTTCCTCCGCCATCCGCGGGCCAGTTTCTCCATTCTCCGCGCCCAAACCGCGGGGGATTCCCTGAGGGACAGAAAGCTTACGTGGCCCGGCACCACCGCGGCATCTTCCGGAACCCGGTCGGAGGCCAGAACGGGCAGCCCCGCCGCCTGGGCCTCCAGCATGGCGATGCCGAACCCTTCAAACCACGACGGGAAAACGAAAACGTCCATTCCCTGCAGCAAATCCGGAATGTCGTCCCTGCCGCCCAGCAGACGGATGCGTCCTCCCCATTCCGCACGCTCCGCCTCCTCCCTGACCTGTTCCTCCTTTTCCCCGCCGCTTCCCGCCAGCACCAGAAGGGAATCCGGGTGCAGGCCCAGGAACGCCTGAAAAACGCGCAGCAGGAACTCATGGTTCTTGGGCCAGGAAAAGTTGCCCGTGTGGCCTGCCACCAGTTTTCCCTCCCAGCCCATTTCCCTCCTGACCCGCTCACGGGTTTCCGGAGAATAACTGAATTTTCCCGCATCAATGGCGTTCCGAACCACCACGGCATCCTTCATTCCCTTGCGGCCAAAGAGCCAGCGGCCGCACAATTCATTGCACGTGAAGCGGTGCGTCAGGTACGGGCGCATCAGATGCTTGAGCAGAAAACGGAACAGGGAATTTTTATCCATTCCCAGCGGGGAACTGTGCGCATGCGCCGCAATGAAGGGGATGTTCCGCGCGGCCGCTTCGCGGTACACCCAGTAGCCCAGCTCGGAGCAGTGCCCGTGAACCAGCCTGTATTCCGGATGTTCGTCAAAGAAGCGCGCCACCTCCCTCCTGTACGCGGCCAGACCGGACAGGGTGATGGGCGGCAGCCTGTAAATCCGGCCGCCCAGTTCCCGGATTTCCTCTTCATAAATGCCGGGGGTCTCCCGGTGAACCAGGAAATCGAACTGGAGCCTGCGACGGTCGATATGGCGGTAATAATTCATGACCATCGTTTCCGCGCCTCCGCGGTTCATGATGGTGAATACCATTAATACTCGTTGGGGGGTCATGTTGCCAGGATTCGCTTGATGATTCGCAGGAGCAGGTACAGGCCGGGAAAGAATCCCGACTTCGCCGCCAGAAAGAACGTTTTCCAATGGGCCGGGAGCGGCTTCAGGGGAAGCGTCCCGACCGCCGCACGGCACCAGTCCCGTTCCAGCAGGTTCCGGAGCATGGCGGCGTGCCGCAGCGGAGATCCCGGAGCATCACAGATGTTCAGCCCCAGAAAGATGACGGACAGGGCCATGCGGTTCCGAAGGGCCCTCTCAGCCTCCGGACACGCGCCATGTTTCCCCACATGTACATCCATGCGCCTGAAGAGCTCCTCCCACTGCGCCACCAGGTCCGGCTTGTACCTCCTGGTCAGCGCCCCGGAAGCCGTCTTCCGGTAATGGTAGAACGTGGAAGGAATATAGACGGCCCTCCGGGCCGCTCCGAACAGGGAAAGGTTGCAGAGAACGTCCTCCGCGGAACCGATGAGCGCGGTGTCCACAAACGCGGACTCCGCATCCCGGAACAGGGAACGCCTGTAAAGCTTGCCCCAGGCCGTTCCGTAGGAATCCATCCTTTCCGGCCGGGCCAGTTCCGCGCCGCCGGGGCCCAGCAGGCGGTTTCTCAGCCACGCCATGGCTTCCCCCTCAAAGACGCGTTCCTCCGGCCAGAACAAAACCGGGGACGAGACCGATTCATATTCCTTCACATAGCTCCAGAAAACAATGTCCGCATCCCGTTCCCGCATGGCTTTCACGGCGTCCGCACACGCATGTGCGTCCAGCCAGTCATCCGCATCCGCAAACATCACATATTCCCCGTCCGCCCGTTCCAGCCCGGCATTACGGGAGGCGGAAAGTCCGGAATTTTCACGGGCGACAACCTCCACCCGGCTGTCCCTGCGGCGGAAGTCTTCCAGAATGGCCCCGGTGCCGTCCGTGGAGCCGTCATTCACGCAGACAACCCGGATATCCCGGTACGTCTGGTTCAGGATGCTTTCCAGGCAGCGGGACACGTAAGCTTCCGCATTGTACACGGGAACGATGACGGAAATCATGCCCGTCCCCCCTTTCCTTCCTCCAGAACCCGGCCGTACATCCTGTTCCACTGCTCCGCCACCGTTTTAGCCGCGTAACGCCTCACATGTTCCCGTGCCTTCGCCGCCAGGGCGCCACGCAGCACTTCATCCCCCATCAGGCGCTCCAGGGCATTCGCCAGTCCGGGAATATTGTTTTTCTCCACCAGCAGCCCGTCTTCTTCATGGCTGATGATGTCTGCGGGACCGCAGGGGCAGTCAAAGGCCACGCACGGCACGCCGCACGCCATGGCCTCCACCATCATCATGCCGAATCCCTCATATTTGGAAGACATCGCACAGATGGAGGCTCCCAGGTACGCCGCCATGATTTCCCTCGTGGGCGGATGCAGCACGAAGCTTTCTTCCAGCCCCGCCGACCGAATCGCCGTTCTCAGCCCGCCCCCGTCGCGCTCTGCGCCGAACAGGTCCAGCCTCCAGTCCGGAAATTTCCCGTGCACCCTTTTCCAGGCCTCCAGCAAGGCCCCATAGTTTTTCTGGGGAGAGATTTTGCCCACGGCAATCACCCGCTTTTCCTTCCCGGAAGACGGAACGGACGGATAAAAGGGAAGAGGGTTGGGAATGACCTCCACATTGCGCATATTCCATTCCGCCCTGTTTCCGGAGGCAGGCACCACGAAGCGGGCAAAGCGGCCCCCCAGGAAACGCATGGCGGCAAATTCCATCTTCATGAAAACGGAAGGGCTCCCGCCCTCCGTCTGAATCATCCGGGAGACATGGCGTTCATAGATGACCGGACGCCGCCCGGACAGCAGAAGGGGAATCCAGAATCCCTTGAACCCGTCGTCGCACACGTCCACCACATCGGGATTCACGGCACGCACCGTTTTCCGGATGCCCCGCGCCCAGGCCGCCAGCCGTGCCAGGGCGGTTCCCTCCATCGCAACGTGATGAACACGGATTCCCGGGTGAAAATCGTAAAAGGGCTCCGCACCCCGTTCATTCAGGGTCATGATATGGATTTCGTCCCCGTATTCTTCCGCAAGCAGGCGCGTCCGGACGGACAGAACCCGTTCCAGCCCTCCCGGCCCGGTGATGCCGTTGGCAATGTATAAAATGCGTCTTCCCATGTTCAGACCAGCGCCT
The DNA here is from genome assembly GCF_001580195.1 of Akkermansia sp. KLE1798. Classification (NCBI taxonomy): domain Bacteria; kingdom Pseudomonadati; phylum Verrucomicrobiota; class Verrucomicrobiia; order Verrucomicrobiales; family Akkermansiaceae; genus Akkermansia; species Akkermansia sp. KLE1798. The sequence goes on along the minus strand of NZ_KQ971099.1, from coordinate 63,117 downwards.
CCAGTTTCAGGATTTCATCACGGTTGCCGTAGTCCCGCGCGCGGCATGCCGCCGCCAGGCTTTCCAGGCGGGCGGGATCATGCAGCAGGGAGAACAGGGCCTGCGCGGCACCCTCTTCATCGTTCGGGACAATGACTCCGTCCACGCCGTCCTCCAGATGGCCGGAAGCCGTGGGAAAACGCGTGATGGCTACGGGACGCCCCAGAATCTGCGCCTCCCTCACCGCCACGGCCTTCCCTTCATAGCGGGACGGCTGCACATACAGGCCGCAGGCGGCCATATAAGGATAGGGGTTGGCCTTTTTTCCCAGGATAACGACGTGTTCCTCCATCCCATGCGCGGCAATCTCCCGCCGCAGGGAGGCCTCGTCCCCGTAGCCTGCCAGATACCACCGCAGGCCTTTCATCCCCATCTCCACCAGGCGGGCGGCTATCCTGACGGCGCGGTCCATGCCCTTGGCATGGGAAAACCTTCCCACCGTGCACAGGCACGGGGAGCCTTCCATCACGGCGGAAACGTCTTCCAGCGCAGCCTGTTCCCGCACCCCCCGTGGGGAAACGATGTTCTCCATCAGCAGCAGCCTGTCTTCCAGCTCCGGAAACCGGGACAGAAAACCCTTCCCCGCCTCCGGGGAAATGGAGACGATGCGGTCGTAACTGCTCCATACCGGGAGTTCGCATTCCGCATTGATGCCGATGGAGGAATAGTCCGTATGAATCCAGGCAACTTTCCTGCGGGCCAGCACCTTGTCCCTGACGATGCGGTGGGGCGTCAGGAAACTGACCGCCAAATCGTACATTCCCAGCTTTTTCAGGGAAGGCAGGAAAGGGGCCGCAGCCGCGGCGGCGTCATCGAACACGGCATAATTTTCCAGCCCGTTCAGCCTTTTTCCAAACCGCGCGGACCGCCATTTGGCCCACAGCCGGGCGCAGAAAATTCCCAGCCTGCCTTCCGCCAGAATATCCTTCAGGGGCCGGGACAGCGCCCGGTAGGCCGGGAGCTCCGGCAGCAGGTTCACTTTTTCCGGAATCAGCGGCATCAAATCCCCGGAATGCCTGTAAACGAACAGGTCAACCCGGAAACGGGAGGTGTCCAGCGCCTCCAGCAACCCCAGCAGGGCACGCTCCGCGCCCCCCAGTTCCATGTATTGAATAGCTATGAAAATACGCTTCATCTGCATGCCAGCCTGCGCACGTGAATCAACAGTCCCCGGAAGGGCGCCGTCCTGAACAGGACGGCTGTGCAGAGCCCTAGGGGAACGACGACGGAAATGGCCCCCCACAGGAACAGGTCGGCCAGCGGGGAGGCAAACCAGGACCGGGAACAGAGGGGATAGGTGAGGGCGTAGCCCGCCGCCGCAAGCAGCACGTATTGCCCGTACGCCAGGAAGTATTTCCTCAAGGGCTGGTGGAACACATGCCTGTACACCAGCCGCGGGAACTGCCAGACGCCGATGGAAAGAAGGCTGAGCGTGGCCGCCAGCAGAACGCCCGCTATCCCCCACCACTGCACCAGTGTCACGGCCAGGACGACGTTGATCACCCCCTGGAGAAGCGGGGAATAGCGGTCCTGGTGGAAGATGCCCGCCTTGGTCTTGAACACCATGGCGGAGCGGCGCATGCCCACCACGAAGAAATTCAGGATAATCACGAAGGAAACGGCCCCAGGCAGAATGTACCCGTCCCCCAGCCACCAGCCGATGAAGGGATTCAGCGTGTTCAGCAGGACGACGGAAGCCACGCCGGACACCAGGAAGTTGATCAGGAAAACCCTTTTGAAGATTTCATACACGTGCGCCCTGTCCTCGCTGGCGATCAGGTTGCCCACGCTTTCCGCCATGCTGTTGATCACCTGCATGATGAAGGTGGAAATCGTCCCGACCACGAGCATGTAGTTGGAATAAAAGCCCACCGCCGCCAGCCCCACGAAGCTGGAAATGACGATGTTGCTGGTGGAATGCATGAAGTAGCCCCCCACGCTGTGCAGGAAAAGCGCCTTGACGTTGACGACGATCTGGCTCTTCGTCACGGCGTCCACCGCATGGGCCATGCGGCTTTTCACATAGGGGTAAAGCGCGTCCACCTTCCGCACCATGGCCACATTGAATCCCGCCAGAAACAGGGATTCCACCACCAGGTACAGGATGTAGTTGCCCGTATAGTACAGGATGCCCAGCTTGGACAGGTTCAGGCCCACCTGGTAAACAAAATTGATGGTCCCCAGCCGGTAGTTTTTCTGGTCCGCGTTGATCAGGGAATTCTTGTACGCCGTCAGGTACGGCAGGATGGAATTGAAGACGAAGATGAAGTAAACCAGCGTCAGGTAGTCCAGATGGTCCCCGTTCCTGATGAAGCACCCCAGGAAGGGGTACAGGCACAGGCACAGGAAGAACACGGCCGCCGCAATGAGGCGGTACACCTTGCGGTAGAATTGAAGCAGGGCGAGAATACGGGGCTGGTCGTTTTCAGCCAGAGGCTTGTAAAGATGGAACACCACACTGGTTCCAAAGCCGGATTCCAGCAGGGTGACCGCCGCCAGGATGTTGGTCAGCAGCCCGTTGAGGCCCAGGTATTCCACGCCGATTTCATTGACGAAAAGCTTGCGCGTCACGAATCCCAGCAGGGTCATCGTGACCATCAGGCTGACGGTTACCAGAAAGTTTTTGCCGGAATTCAGCGTTCTCATCCTTCCCCTTCCTCCCTGTTGAGTTCCACGCTCAGGCGCAGAGCCATTCCCTGGGCGAAGGGCATGAGGCCCCAGACGTCCGAATACATGCCGATTCCCTTGGTATCCCCCTGGCACATGTCCAGCGCTCCGCCGCGGCGCGTCACCCCCATCAGGGTCTTTTCCGCCCCAAAGGCGGCATCCAGAAAACAGGACTCCCCGGAAATATGGTAGGCTGTCAGCATCAGCAGGCCCATCAGGGCGGTTCCGGAAGATTCAAAGACGGATTCCGGCCTGGCGACCATCCACCCGAATCCGCCGTTCCGCTTGCGGAGGGGCAGAAGTTCGCGGGACAGGGACAAAATGCGCTTCGCCATCCCGGCCGCCTCCGGGCGTCCGTGGGCTTCCATCAGGCGGTACAGTTCGCACAACCCCAGCGCATACCAGCCGATGCCGCGCGACCAGTCGTACAGCCCCAGGGGATAGCCGCGGTCCATCTCAAACCCGTGGGCCGGAAAAGAGGACCCGGCCAGAAGGGCCGCATCGTATTCCTCCACCTGCCTTGCCGCAAGGTTCCAGTCTTCCTCCCGCCCCGTGCGCGCCGCGCAGGCCGCCGCCAATGGGCAGGCCAGGCCGATGGTGTCCACGTAGCGGACGGCGGACTGCCCGCGCCTGTAAGCCAGCGTACCCGCCTCCGTCTTCAGGGATTCCAGAAAAGCCAAGGATTTTTCCACCAGCCGCTCCTCCACGCCGCATCCGGCTTCCAGCACGGCATAATCCAGCAGCATCCTGTCCACTTCCCATGTCCCGGGATTTTCCCGCTCCAGATAGTTCACGACCAGTTCATGCCTGCCGAGGACGCCCCGCAGTTTTTCCCTCAAATTCCCGTCATTCCGGTCTCCGGCATAGGCATTCAGGCCCAGGGACAGCCCGGCAAGCTGCCAGCCCTGAATGGCGGCGTCCGCATACGCTCCCCGCAGCATGTCCCAGAGGACAAGCCTTCCCTGGTCCTTCTTGGGGACCGGGGGCATGCGCTTCATCCATGCCGCGGCCTTCCGGGCCAAGGCATCCTGCCATGCGCGGCGGTCCCGCCAGCGGCCGATGCGGATACGGCCCGTCCAGGTTCCCAGGAAACGCCACGCGTCCACACAGGCCGCCGCTGCCGCAACAACCGCCGCTACGGAAAGAATGGAAACATAAAGAGTCATGACCGTTTCACCAGGGATTCAAATTCTTTCCGGCAGCCGCGCAGCCGTTCCAGATACGCGGGAAGCACTTTCCCGTATGCCTCCTTGATTTCCTTTTCCCTTTCCATCATCCGGACAAAGGCGTTCCGCAACTCATCCGGGCCGTCCAGCGACTGCACCGGAACCACGTGCCCTTCCTCCGTTCCGAACAGGTCGCGGGCAATCCCGCGCGCCTTGACGGAATACCCCGCCACCAGCGCGGGAACGCCCGTGGAATAAGCGGCGATGGACGCATGCGTACGGGCGGCCACCAGGAACCGGCACCTGGAAATATACCCCTTCAAATCCCCGCAGGGGGCGTCTTCAATCATGACCACCCTGCCCGTATGGCGGAAACGCCCGTGCAGTTCCGCCAGAGGCCTGCGGTCGTCATTTCCGGCCCACACCACATGGGGAATCAGCGCCACGTTCATTTCCGTATTTTCCAGCAGCCATTCGACAAGCCGGGAATAATTTTCCATCACGGCTCCGGGCCTCCCCTCGTGCCCGATGACCATGGGGCTGACATTGATTCCGGCCATGTTCCCCTCCTTCCAGCCCTCCGGAACTTCCACCTCGTTGGCCGGCAGGGCAAACGCCGGGTCCGGATACAGAACCACGCGGGAAAGGCCGCATTCCCGCAGGGCGTCGTACGTGAGGGACTCCCGCGCCACAATCAGGTCAAACGCCCCGAGGTCCTCCAGCATCCTGCCCTCCATGTCCTCCCTTTCCAGGGAACAGCCCCACAGAACCACGGGAACGCCGGCCTTCCGGAGCAATTCGTTCTGGAGGTAGATATGGACGGGTTCCCCGTAGCAGTAATTGTCCCCTCCGCCGCACAGGGCCAGGTCCGCATCCCCAGCCTCCTTCACAATGCCGCCGAAGGCAATCCGGTCAAACGCGTCCTTCACCCCCAGTACGTGCAGCCGCATCCACGCCGCAGCCCAGGCTGGGGAAAGCCTCCGGATGGGGCGCCGTTCCGGCAGAACGCGCACCAGGCGGTCCAGGCCGTACCGGACGTCCTGCCCGCAGGCGGAGGAAACAAGGCTGCCCTTTTCAGGACGCAGCAGCAGCATGGTGGACCTGACAATCGCCTCGCACCCGTGATTGCCGCTGCCGCCGTGAGGATATAGAAGAATTTTACGCATGGCCGTCTGATGATTTTTTCCCGGCGTACGCCCCTTCCAGGAGCAGGAACAGGCAGAAGGGGAGACGAAGAAAGAGGCAGACTTTCATCCATTCCGGACAGGGAAATGCGCCGGGATGGGCGCGCAGCAACGCGTTTTCCGGAACTTTCAGAATACTGCGGACGGCCTTGAAGCGGTCCTTCACGCCGCGGCACTCCTTGAAACGGTAAATTTCAAACAGGGAATCATACACCATTCCCCACCACCGGGACGCCAGGTAATTCTCCACGAGGCCGCCCTGAAGCCCCTGGTCGCGGAAATATTGCCGGACCATCCTGAACTGCCCGGCAATCCATTCAAATTTTTCCGGAACGAACCGTGTGGACAGAGTGCCCTTTTCCGCCCTGCGGTAGAAATAAACAGCCTTGTCCACCGTCCTCAGCCGCCTGATGTGCTTCAGGTAGGCCATGTTGAATTCCAGGTCCTCCCCGTAGGAGACGCCTTCCGGAAAGCGGATGGAATACCTGTCCACCAGCTCCCTGCGGTACAGCTTGGCAACGGGCCCGAAAAGCAGGAAGGTACGGAACAGGCGCACCCACTCCTCCTCCCTTCCGGGGACGGCCTCCAGTTCCACCGGCACGGGCACCGTAAGCACGTCCTTTCCGCCGGCACGCACGGAACGCAGCCCGGCGACGGCCAGATCGCATTCCCCGTCTTCCACGGCGGCGGCCAGAGTCCGCAGGCACGCGGGCTCCACCCGGTCATCCCCGTCAACAAAGCACAGCCACGAGCCCTCCGTTTCTTCAATGCCGCGGTTCCTCGCCGCGGATACGCCCCTGTTCCTCCCCATGTGAACCGCATGGATCCTCTCATGCCGGGTGGCCAGGGCATCGCACAGGATGCCGCTCCCGTCCGTGGAACCGTCATCCACCAGGCAGACGTCAAAATCCGTCAGGGTCTGCCGAAGGACGGAATCCACACATTCTTCCAGAAAATGCCCGGCATTGAAAACAGGAATGATAACGGAGACAAAAGACATGCGATTCAATGGGTTGTTTCAAAAAGCCCTTCCAGGGCACTCATCCGTCCGTCCAGATCAAAACGGCTGCCTCCGCGGAGAGCCCGTTTGCCATACTCCCGGCGGTCGGCCCTTCCCGTCAGGATATCTTCCAGAGCGCGGAGCAGGTCCTGCGTATTATTGCCGGCAACCAGCCCGAATTCCCCGTCCCCCAATTGCTCCCGGACGCCGGAACACAGGGTGGAAACCACGGGAATACCGAGAACCAGGCTTTCCGAAATGACGGTGGAATGCCCCTCGCTGCGGGAAGAACATACCATCCAGTCCGCCGCCCGCATATAGGGATACGGATTTTCCCGATGGCCCAGGAATGTGATCCTGTCCTGCAAGCCCCACTCCCCGGCCAGGGCCTTCAGCTTCCGGCCCTCCGGCCCTTCTCCCAGAATCCAGAGATGGAAGGAGAACCCCGCCTGCGCCAGATGGCGGCACGCTTCCGCCAGACGGTCGAATCCCTTCTGGCGGACAAGACGGCCGGAGGCACAGAAAAGCATCTTCCCCTCCGGACGCTGCGGCACGAATTCCGCGGATTTTTCCCTGATGGCCTGCGCATCGATCGGATTGTAAAGAACCCTGGCATCGCGCAGGGGACCGGCCAGGGCCACCACGGATTCCCGAACATCACGGGAAACGGAAACCACCGTATCAAACCGCCGGTAGGCCCGTTTTTCCTCTTCCGCATTCCTGTAGGCCGGCAGCGTCCAGTGGTTGGCGGCGAGGTCGATATGCACCCATGCCAGCTTCCGGCTGTCCGGATTGGGGGAGCCGCTGGCAATCCTGGTGGCGTAACCTTCAATGAAGGCCGCCTCCACATCATAGGTTCCGCGGACAAACATGCGGTAAAAGACCGACGGAGGGCAATGCCTGTAAACCAGCAGCTTCAGCTTGTTCCCCGCCTTGACTTTCAGGCGCGTCCAAAACCCGTCCCCCTTCCGCAGGGAATCAAGCAGAAAGCGGAAGGCAATGTTCCGGGGATAACCGGGCGGCACGTCCTCCTTTTTCAGGCAATAGACGGAAATATCCCACCCGCGCCCTTCCCAGCGGTTCAGCAGGGTTTGCAGGACTTTTTCCGCGCCACCGCCCGTCAGGCTGTTGACGAAAAACACGATTCTTTTTTTCATCTCTCCACCCCTTCCAGCAGACGTTCCACCTCCCGGACGGCGCCCGCGTAGGCCACCTGCCGGCCTCCCAAAGCCGCCTTTTCCCGCCATTCCGCACACGATTCCCTGCCGGACACGAAGTCTTCCAGCGCACGGGCCAGCGCCTCGTCGTCATTATCCACCATGCGGCCAAACCTGCCCATTCCCAGTTGTTCCTCGATGCCGGAGCATTCCACCGCCAGAACGGGTACGCCCAGAATGAGGGCTTCCGTCACGACGGTACTCATTCCCTCGCTGCGGGAACTGCACACGAACAGGTCCGCCCCCGCCATCCACGGGTAGGGATTTTCCATAAAACCGGGCATCAGCAGGGATTCCGAAACTCCCAGCCCGGCAGCCAGCCGTTCCAGACCGCTTCTGAGACTTCCTTCTCCAAGAAGAACCAATTCCGCTGCCCGGCCCCGCTCCTTCAGCCGGGCAAGAGCGCGGACAAGCCTGTCAAATCCCTTCTGTTCCTCCAGCCGCCCGGCGGAAACAATCCTGAAACACTTTTTTCCAGGCACTTCCGCCACGGCGGCGGCTTTGGCCAGCACCTCGTCCCGGTCCACCGGATTGTGCAGGACGACGGAGCCGGGATGCGTTCCGAAACGCCTTTCAAAAGCCTCCTTCACCGTCCGCGACACATGCGCCACCGCGTAAAAACGGCCATAAGCCCTTTTTTCCTCGTCCAGCGACCGGAATACCACCCCTTGTGTCCAGGGCCTGGCTTCCAGGTCCACATGCACCCAGGCTATTTTCCTGGTCTTCCCGGCCTTTCCGCGCTTTCCCGCAGGCGCGGCCGCCAGCAGGCGGGTAGGCAGGCCTTCCGTAAAGGCCGCCTCCACATCGTAATCCCCGGCAATGAACCATTTGTAAATCCACCCGGCGGGCAAAAAACGGTACACCAGCGCGTACTTCAACCGGTAAAGCCAGCCCCGGCCGCCCACGATGAAGCGGTAGCGGGCGTGCTTCCGCACTTCATCCCGGTACTGTCCGCAGTCCACGACGGCGCACACCGTGACGTCGAATTTGTCCCGGTCCAATCCGCGCACCAGGCCGGAAAGGACTTTTTCAGCCCCTCCCCCCGCGAGGGATTCCACCAGAAACAAAACGTTGAGACGCGAACCGGACATGAGGATGGTTTTCAGGCAGGGTCATTTTCCCGGACACGGGGAGGAAGTGTCAAAACTCCTGTACATGGCATATTTCCGGGAGGGACGGGAACGGTTCTCCACATCGCACAGGACGATGCCCATGCGCTTCAATTCCCCGCTCTTCCACGTCTTTTGCAGGGAGGACAGGTCGCGCTTCTTCACGCATCCGGCCCGCATGACGTACAGCGTGGCGTCCGCCAGCCTGGCGGCGATGCGCGCATCCGCCAGGGAGGCGTAGGGAACGCAGTCCATGAAGATGAAGTCGTAGTGCTCCTTCAATTCCTTCATCAGCTCCCGGACACGGTCATGCAGCAGAAGCCGGGACGGATGGTCCGGCAGGGTTCCGGCAAAGAGATAGTCCAAATGATCGGAAACGGAGGATTTCTCCAGCAGGGAGCGCCATCCGCCTTCCCCGACGCGGTCCAGGTCCCCTGTTCCGGGCTTCCCTTCCCCTCCCAGCAGGGAGCTGAGCGTTCCCTTCCTCAGGTCCATGTCCATCAGGAGGACCTTCTTTCCGGCCACGGCAAGGGACAGGGCCAGATTGACGGCCAGATAGGTCTTCCCCTCTCCGGGGCATGAAGACGTCAGCAGAATGCTGAAACCGCCGGGGCCGTTTTCATCCGCCAGGGAGACCAGGCGTTCGGCAAGAAGAGGGAAGCTTTCCGACAATTCCGAAGGCTCTTCCAGATTCACCACGATTTCCTGGTTTTTCAGCTTCCTGGGCTTGCGTGGGAGCACTCCGTAAACAGGAATGTCCGTCAGGGATTCTATTTCCTCCCTGCGCTTCACGCGGGAATCCATCATGGCGGCAATCACGCATCCCAGAACGGGAACGGCCAGCCCCACGAGGAAACCCACCAGCAGAATCTTGGGCACGTTGGGGGCCAGGGGGCCGTCCCCTCCGCGCACGGCGTCCACAATTCTGGCATTGTCCTCCGTGGCCGCCAGGGCCAGGGAATTTTCCTCCCGCTTGTTGAGCAGGAAAATGTACAGGGATTCCCGCACGCGCTGTTCCCGGGCAATCTGGTTGACGGCGCGCTCCTTCCCGGAAACGGCCCGGATATGCGCCCGGGTTCCTTCATGCTGTTCCTCCACATTTTTCTTTTTGACCAGCAATGAGGTGTAATAGTTATTCACAGAGCGTTTCAGGGCATCCTTGAGGGAAGCCAGATTCGCCTCCAGTTCGCGGACAATCGGGTTGTTGTCGCCGGCATTCACTTTCAGGCTCGTCTTCTTCAGCAGGGTATCGTTAAAAACGCCGATCTGGTCGCGGATGCCCATGTCCGCGATCTTTGAGTTGATAGGCACCAGCCGGGAATCGAATTCGGCTTCCTTTTCCAGATATTCCTTCAGGTACTCGATGGACTTGATTTCAAGAGTCAGTTCCCGCAGGTCCTTCTTGTCGTTGAGGCTGTTTTCATACTCTTCCGTCAGGGCGGTGGACAAGTCTGTCAGGATATTGCTCTCCTTCTTCAAATTCTCTATGGCCAGATCATTTTCCCCCATTTCCTCATTGATCACGCCCAGACGTTCTTCAATGAACTTGTCCGTGTTCATTCCCCTCTTCTTCTTTTCATCCAGGGATGCTTCATTGTAAAACCGGACAAGGTTGTGGAGAACGTTTTCCGCCTTCACCGGATTGTTGCAGCGCACGGAAATGTTGATCAGGTTGGTCTTTCCGCTGGCCTTGTTGACGGTCAGGCCTCCGATCAAAGCAATGGCGGCATTTTTGATAAAGGTCTTCCTGACAATGACGGGAGCGTCCAGGCTCCGCGAGTCAAACCGGGGCGTCTTCTCCACCGTGAACGTATGGGAACAGAATTCAATTTCCCGGCCGAAGACGCCCGTTTCCCGTTCGGGGCGGGAGTCGTTCACACCGCTTTCCAGACGGAATTCCGTATCGGAAACCGGAATCACCCGGAATCCGGCTTCCGCGGGATTCCCCCGTTCGCTGAAATGGACGGCAATGGGGGAGCGGTCGTAGATTTCCTCTTTCCGGAATCCGGATTTTTTCCAGTAGGTGACGTCCAGTTTCAGCTTCCTGACCACTTCCTCCATCAGGGAATAGGAGGAAAGGAGGAATATTTCATTGTCCAGGTTGGTGGAAGCCGTGTTGACAATCCCGTTGGAGGTGGCCAGCACCGTCGTGGCTACGGATTCCTTGGGGTAGTCATTCTTGATGAGCACGGTCGTCGCCTTTCCATAGACGAAGGGAAGCCGCGCCGCATACAAATAGGCCAGCGGAAGGCAGATACACAGGGAAAGCAGGCACCAGTACCAGTTCCGGATAATGCGGGCCAGAAGTGCCCTGGGACTGGGAAAAAGGGAGACGGACGCACCGCCTTCCGTCTCCAGGGAGTCCGGCTTGGGGGAGGAAGATTTCATCTGATTAAATGCAGAAGGCAAGGATTACCATGGCAATGGAGGTGCCGGAGATCAGGTAGGGATAAATCTGGAGCTGTTCGCTCCGGGTGTTTATCTTTCTGTCAGAGGGCGTCACATAAATCACATCATTCTGCTGGATGTAATAGTAGGGGGAGTGGAACAGGTCGCTGTTCCGCAGGTCCACCTTGGAGGCGATGCGCTGCCCGTGGTCCTCCCGGATGATGTAAATGTCCCGGTTGCCGTCCATGTTCAGGTCGCCGGCCTTGCTCAGGGCCTCCAGCAGCGTCAGCCGTTCCCCCTTGATTTCATAATTCCCAGGTTTGGAGACTTCCCCAAGAACGGAAAACTTGAAATTCATCAGGCGCACGCTCACCGCGGGGTCCTTGATATAGCCTTCCTTGATGATCAGCCCTTCAATGTCGCCGGCAAGCTGGGTGCACGTCTTGCCGACCGCCCTGATTCTTCCCAGAACGGGAAAGACGATGTCTCCGTCCGTATTCACAAAGTAGCCGCGTTCGTCATCCCTGGGGCTGGATACGCTGCCGCTGTCCTTGTTGAACATCTGCGCGAGCGCGGGATTCTTGCTGCTGACGGAAATAAACAGCCTGTCGTCCTTCTTGATGATGATCTTGTATTCCTTGTTGATGGCCGAGGCCTGGTCCAGAACCAGGTTCTGGACGTAGTTGACTTCTTCGGGATGGACGCATGCGGAAAGCGCAAGCAGCAGGGAGGCTGCCGCCAGAAGGCGGTTCCATGGGGCGGGAGAGCGGAATAAATGGAGGTATTTCATTGGATGCAGGTATTTTATTGAATTGTAAAAAGTTACTGGAAAAGGGGGAAGGAGGTCTCAACGCTGTCATACAGCTGGTAGGGGGAGTTGTTGCTCTTGTATTCCGGAATCAATTGCTTCATCAGGCGGACCGTTTCTTCCAGATTGTTGGCTTCCGCCTGGAACACCAAGGAATCCATTCTCTGCTTCAAATTGGTCAGATCATATTTCTGAGTCTGGAAAATACGGATGCGCTGGTGGGCGGTTTCCCGGGTTCCTTCGTAACCTGTAAGCAATTCTTCGTAAAGTTTTTCACCCGGCCTCAAGCCGGTGATTTTAATGGGGATATCCTTCATGGGGGAAAGGCCGGAAAGGCGGATCATCTTTTTAGCCAAATCCATGATTTTTACCTGCTTCCCCATGTCAAACACGAATACGTCACCTCCGCCGCCCATGGCGTTTGCCTGTAAAATCAACCGGCACGCTTCGGGAATGGTCATGAAATAACGAATGATTTCAGGATGCGTCACCGTGACGGGCCCCCCTCTCTTGATCTGCTCCTTGAACAGGGGAATGACGGAACCGGCGCTTCCCAGCACGTTGCCGAAACGGGTGGTAATGAAGACGGTAGGCAATTCCTCTTCCTCCTTCAGCATGGCCTCGTTCAGGCTTTGGACAAATATTTCCGCGAGGCGTTTGGTAGCTCCCATCACGCTGGTGGGATTCACCGCCTTGTCCGTGGAAACCATGACAAAACGCTTGGCCTTGTATTTGACAGCCAGGGATGCGGCATGCATCGTTCCCTTGACGTTGTTGACCACGGCCGTACACGGGTTTTCCTCCATCAGGGGGACGTGCTTGTAGGCGGCCGCATGGAAGATCAGGTCCGGGCGGTACTGCCGCATGCAAATGTCCAGCTGCCGCCGGTGGGAAACGTTCGTAATGGATGTGGCAAGCGGTACACCGGGAAACGTTCTTTCTATTTCCTGCCGGATCAGCCAGAGCGGCGTTTCCGCGTGGTCCAGCAGGACGATTTTGCGGGGAGCAAAGCGGCATATCTGCCGGACCAGCTCACTGCCGATGGAACCCGCCGCTCCCGTTATCATCACCACCATGTCCTTGATGCCTTGGGAAATCAGCTCTTCATCAATTCCGATTTCCTGTCTCGACAATAAATCTTCAATTTGTACCTCCCCTACGGAAAAACCGGAGAATTCATGGAATGAAGACAGCATATCGTGGGAAACGAGCAGTTGGAACCCTTTTTCCAGGCAGATGTCCGCCAGTTTCTTCTTCCCTAGAAAATTCTCTTTTCCCACAAAGACGATCGTGGACGCCTGGAAAAACGCCATGGCTTCATCCACATCGAACTCCTGCTGCACAAAGCGCACGGGTATTCCATTGATTTTCCGCCTATCCGTCTTGGGCTCCGAACTCAACAGCCCCACCACCTCAAATTCGTCGTTTTTCAGGATTCTGAGCAGCTGGACCTTTTGAACGCAGGCATCCAGCTTGCCGGCCAGCACCACTCTCTTGCGCGAGGTTGCTTTCAGGGAGGAAACGGAGACATTGGATTTGGAGCTTTCCAGCCATTTCCTGCCGCCGATGCATGCGATGCGGTAGCCGACCAATCCCAGGCTGGTCATCAGAAAATTGAGGAGCAGGCAGGCAAAGTGCACCCGGTAATAGTCAGTCCAGACGGAAAAATAAGCCACGCAGGTAAGGAAGCAGGACAGGAAAATGGCGTACATCAGCTTCAACAGATCCCTCATGGTCGTAAAGCGGATCATGGTCTTGTAAACTCCGACACGCCAGAACACGAGGGCCGTAATCACCATATCAATGGCAGAAACATAGGGAAGGTTGGGCACCAGCCAGCTGCCCCTGTAAAGAAAACGGCAATAATCGCAGGCAATCAGCGTAATCAATGACGACAAAATCCAGTCCACCAGGAATACGGCTTTTGCATCCGCATTCAGCAGAAAATGCCGCACGTGGTAGAAAAAACGGGCGACAACATGGTAGTCCTTGTTGGTAGGAGCAGAGTTCATAAGTTGCAAATAATGTTGATGATCAGTTCCATATCCTCACTGGTCAGCGCGGTTCCAGAGGGAAGGCACAGCCCCTGCTCAAACAGGCGGTCCGACACGCCGGCGCCATAAAACGGGCAGGAACGGAACACGGGCTGCAAATGCATGGGCTTCCAGAGGGGGCGGCTTTCCACGCCCGCTTTCTGCAGGGCCAGCCGCAGCGTTTCCCGGTCAAAACGGGCTTCTTCCGGATTGACCAGTACGCAGGTCAGCCAATGGTTGGAACGGTAATGGGAGGACGGATTCTCCAGCAGGGACAGCCCCGGAATGCCGGAAAGCCGGTTCCGGTACTGCTCATGAATGCCGCGCCTCTTTTCCAGAAATGCGGGAAGGGAAAGCATCTGGCCGCGGCCTATGCCCGCGCACACGTTGCTGAGGCGGTAGTTGTAGCCGATGTGGGAATGTTCGTAATGCGGCGCCTGGTCCCGCGCCTGGGTGGCGTAAAACTTGACCCTGTTCCGGGATTCCTCGTCCGGGCAGCACAGGGCGCCCCCGCCGGAGGTGGTGATGATCTTGTTCCCGTTGAAAGAAAAAACGCCGTAAGTGCCGAACACGCCGCACTTTCTCCCCCGGTACTCGGAGCCCAGCGCTTCCGCGGCGTCCTCCAGCACGGGAATGCCGTATTTCCCGGCGACCGCCATGATTTCCTCCATGCTGGCCGGCATTCCGTAAAGGTCCACGGGAATGATGGCGCGGGGAGCGCGCCCGGTCTGCCGGATGCGGTCCCGGATGGCTTCCTCCAGAAATTCGGGAGACATGTTCCATGTCTTTTCCTCACTGTCCACAAACACGGGAGAAGCCCCCTGGTAAACAATGGGATTCGCGGACGCCGCAAACGTCATGGACTGGCAGAGCACTTCATCCCCGGGCCCTACGCCCAGCATCACCAGCCCCAGATGCAGGGCGGAGGTTCCGGAGGCCAGGGCCACGACATGCCGCTCGCCCAGGTATTCTTCAAGCTCCCGTTCAAAAGCGTCCACGTTCGGCCCTACCGTCGTAACCCATTTGGACTCAAAAGCTTCCCGCACAAACCGCTCTTCCGCCTCTCCCGTCTGCGCCAGGGACAGCCAGATCACGGACTTTTTCTCCGGAGCGGGACGCGCGGATTTTTTAAGCACGGCAGGGCACCCCACATAGGTTCCCTCTTCCAGCGCGTCCCTGACGAGCGTCGAGTTGGCGCCCAGCACCACATGATTTTCCACCCTCCGGCAGGGAAGCACAACGGAAGCGGCCCCCAGGAAATTGGAATCCCCCAGCATGACGCCCCCGGAAACCTTGCATCCGTTGGCCACCACGTTCCAATGGCCCAGGGCGACGTCATGCCCGATCAGGGAACCGCAGCTGAACAGGTTGAAATCCCCCATGTCCACATGGCAGCTGAAGACATGGCCGAAGCTGATGACATTGCCCTTCCCCATGGAAACACTGCCGCGGTCATAAAACTTCACGTCCGGCGCAACGATGTTCGGAAAATCCAGCAGGGCGTTGTCCAGCCGTCCGGAAATGCGCTTGAGCGCATCCGGGGAGGCGATCGCAAGCACGACGGACAAAGGCTCCTTCCATGCGTTCAGGTCTTCAACGGTGCCCAGCACCCGGCCGTATTCGTTTTCCGTGCCCGCCGGCACCTTGTCGTCAAAGAAGCCTATCAAATTCCATGCGGACGACGCTTCATTGATCGCCCGGAGACAGCAGGCCGTCTCCCTGCCGAATCCTCCGGCGCCTACAATAGCTATGTTCTTTTTCATTTTCCGGAACCCGTGAATTTTTCCATGGTGGCGCATCCTGCCGCGCTGATGCCCTGCCGCCGGACCACTTTGGCCAGCGTTAAAAAGATAATGCGCATATCCAGCGGGAAACTCAAATGGTCCACATACCAGACATCCAGCTCAAACTTGCGTTCCCAGCCGATGGCATTGCGCCCGTTCACCTGGGCCCATCCCGTAATGCCGGGCCGCACGTCGTGGCGGCGCGCCTGCTCCGCCGTGTACAGGGGGAGGTATTCCGGCAGCAGAGGACGGGGGCCGATGAAGCTCATTTGCCCCGCCAGAACGTTGAACAACTGGGGCAATTCATCCAGAGACAGGGAACGCACCAGGGCCCCCGCGCGCGTCAGGCGCTGTTCGTCCGGAAGCAGTTCTCCGTGGGAATCACGGGCATCCGTCATGGTCTTGAATTTGACAATGCGGAACAGCCTGCCGCCACGCCCCGGACGGGTCTGGCGGAAAAACGGTGTCCCCCGGTTGGCCAGGGCCAGCAGCAGCGCCAGCAGCAGGAACGGAGCGGACAGCAGCACCAGGGCCGCCAGCGCGAGAGAAAAGTCCATAAGACGCTTGAGGCCATTCCCGTATGTCATGATATCCTCCCGTAAAAATTGAGCAGGGCATCCCATACCATCCGGCAGGAATATTTCCCCCTTACATTTTCCGCTGCTTTCGCGCCCATTTGCCGCCGCCGTTCCGGATCATCCCGGAGGGAGGCCATGGCCCGGCGCAGCGCCTCCCCGTCCCGTGCGGGCACCAGCAGGCCGTTCACGCCGTTTTCTATAATTTCATTGCACCCGCACACATCCGCGGCGATGGAAGGCAGCCCCATGGCCCCTGCCTGAAGAAGAGAGTTGGGAAATCCCTCCCTGTAGCTGGGCAGAACAAAAACGTCCGCGGCTTCCAGCCAGGGCCGGATGTCCTCCTGAAAGCCGGGCAGGAACACTCCGGGCATCTCCAAATCGTCCGCGACATAGCCTTCCAGGCCGCCCACCAGCGCCAGAAAGACCGGAGCTTTCCCTCGCTCCCGGTCCCCGCGCAATGCGGAAAACGCGGCAAGCAATTCCCGGATGCCCTTGTCTTCCGTGATTCTGCCGATAAAGACAAACAGGACGGCTCCTTCGGGAAGACCGAGACGCCCCCTTTCCCCCTCCCGGCGGCCGGACTGCCGGAAATGCTCCAGATCAACGCCGTTGATATTGCCGTAGGCCAGGACTTCCAGGGGCTTCCCCGTCACCTTTTCCGCAATCAGAAGCTGTCTGACTCCTTCCCCTTCCGGGATAACATGGGTGGCGAACAGGCAGGTCAGGCGGTCCATCTGCCTGAGCAGGAATTTAAACGCGCCTTTCCTGTAGGGGAAAATCAGCCCGGTGAACGTATGCACCCGCACGGGAACCCGGGCCAGGGCGGCGGCGGCCATGCTTAAAAGGCCTGCCTTGGGGGTCACGGAGTGCACGCCCCAGGGGCGTTCCCTGCGGAACAGGGCAAATAAACGCCACAGGCTCTTCACATCCTTCCACAGGGAAATCGTCCGCTCTATTTCAAGCTCCACGGTCTCCACGCCTTCGCGCCGGCGGATGCGCGCATGCTCCACACCGGGGGAGGCCACGGCCAGAACGTCGAAATGCCCGTTCAGGTACTTCAACTGTCCCCTGAGCAGCAGGTCCAGGGACATGGGAACCGCCGCAATCCTGATGAGCTTCTTTCTCATGCGTTGTAAATATTCATGTAGAAGGTAAACGCGTAAATCAGCGGGAAAAAGCAGGCCAGCTTCCTTTCCTGATCCGTCCAGAACCTGTGCTTGAAGAAGGGATAAATGAATACGAATCCCATCAGGAACCAGGAGAGCTGCGCGAACCTGTTGCTGAACGCCGCATACATGCAGAGAATCCAGAACGCATTCGCCGCGATGTAGATATTGAGCAGCCACGTATACATGACATCCCGGTACTCCTGCCTGAAGATGAAATAACAGCCCGTCACGATGGGAAGCGCGCTGTAAAGGAGGAAATCCCAGCGGAAACCCGTACTGCTGAAAAAGGGGCTGGCCGCCTTCACCTCCTCCGCGGAACTGATGTAGAGGGTCAGGCGCGGATCGTCAAACAGGCCGGAGGAGGCAATCATTTCCCCAATGGCCGGACCGGCCAGAATAACCGCCACAATGCAGGCCAGCCACGCCGCCACGTAATACCGCGTATCCGTCAGGAACCAGGCGCAGGCTCCGGCGCCGATGAGGAGCGCCATGGACTTGTGCAGGCTGACGGCAAGAAGGGAGAAAAGCACCAGGTACTTGAGGTTATCCCGGAAGGACAGGCCCAGAATCATCACGGAGGCGGCCATGCCGTTGCGGATTCCGTTGACTCCGTAAACCCAGAAGGTGAACATGGCGCAAGCCGTCAGAAAGGGGATGAACCATTTCCCCCCGAAAATCCTGTAGCTGGCCAACGCCAGAGCACCCACGTACACCGCAGAACAGGAAAGAAAATAGTCGTGGACATTCCCGTACTGCACCCAAGCATGCAGAATGACGGCAAACAGCCATTCCCCGCGCAGGGACGCCGCCTGGGCCATCCAGTTGCCGCTTTCCTCCGTCTGAAGCGTCTGGAACTCCGCGGCGTAATTGATGGTATCCCCGAATTCCGGGCTGACCGGACGTGCGCCCATGTACAGGATCAGGGCCATTACAAAGACAAATCCTGTGAAATTATTTATTTTTACCGTGGAACCCGAATAAATCACTCCGGTTCCCGACTGATATACAGCGACCGCCATTAATAAAAGAATGATCCAGTTAAACAGGGCAGTGTACAAAGAAACTGGAATAAACTCAAAACACATACACAAAATAAAGGCCCGTACCTAAATATTACCGGATTATCAGTCCG
>NZ_KQ971099.1:0-44743 GCF_001580195.1 Akkermansia sp. KLE1798 | reverse complement strand
ACCGGATTATCAGTCCGTTTTAAAATTCCTTCCGGAAAACCTAATAAGATCAATATTATACGGAGATAAATAAAAAAATCCCTATTGCTTAACTAGGGTTATAATTGTTTTAATCTGCCTATTGTCAGAATCTTCGATTGACAGCGGACTGATAATCCGGTTGTACAGCCTCTTTAAGAAGCAACACTTTTTATTAGAGTTTATTATATATTGAATGCTAAAAGAATAAAAACAGGAATCCGGAGGCATCCGACAACAGAAATGGTTTTTCGGCATTGTTTCATTCCGGCAACTATTCTATTCTTCCTGCCGCGTTCCCGAGAGGCCCCTGTTTTCCCCCTGCCCGCTCGGGACATTTTTCCCGCGATGCAGACGGCCATCTCCACCGCTACCGGCAACATGAACACTTCCATCCAAAACGGCACAGAGCTCCCCCTGGTCAGCGTCATTATTCCCATCTACAATCTGGAAACGAGCATCTCCGCCTGCCTGGACAGCCTGCTGTCCCAGACTTGGTCTTCTCTGGAAATCATCCTGGTGAACGACGGCTCCACGGACCGCACGCCGGACATTCTGAATACATATGCGGCCCGGCATTCCGGCATGACGGTCATCCATCAGGACAACGCGGGCGTGGACGCCGCGCGGTATGCCGGCATGGACAGGGCCACGGGGCAATACGTGATGTTCCTGGACGGCGACGACGTCGTTTTTCCGGACTGCGTGGAAGCTATGACCCGAATGGCCGTGCGGGAAAACGCGGACATCGTCATCGGGGACTATGTCAGGCATCTGGACCGCTTCGGCCTCTTCCGCAGAAAGGACGGGGCCATTCCGGAAAACCGCGTGGTGGAGCGGCAGGAGTTCCTTTCCTCCTACTATTCCGGCTTTTTCGGCATGGACCGGTACGGCCTGTTCTATACTTACGGGAAGATGTGCACCAAGCTTTACGGCAGGGAATTCCTGCTCGCCAGCCGTCCCGCCCCCAGCGGGCTGAGGTATGCGGAAGACCAGTTGTTCAACCTCCGCGTCTTCCCCGCGGCAGAACGCATCGCCCTGCTGGCAAAGGATGTGTACGTGTACAAATTCGGGGGAGTGACGGGAAACCTCACGCTGTCCCTGTTTGACGACATGATCCGCCTGCACTCCCTCAAAATGGGCATGACGGACCGGGAAGATTGGAAAAAAAGCGAATTGAGGGCGTTCCTGAACAACGTCCGCAGTTTTCTGGCAACCCTGGCCGTTTCAGGCCGGCTTACGGCCCGCGACATGCCGGAAGCCCTGCAAAAGCTGAACGAAAGTTCCATCTGGAGCCAGGCCCTGGAAGCGCACCCCGGAGTTGACGACGGTTTCTTTTCCGCCATGCGCCGGAACGACCACGCCGCGGCCTACCGGGAACTCGACCGGAACACCTTCCTGAAAAAAATTTCCTACAGGCTGCGCAGAATCATCCTGAAACTGGTCCGGTAAGGCGGCGCGCTCCCCTTTATTTTCCGGAAGGGATATGCCTGCTGAACGGGGTCTTTTCCCGGTCCACGGGCATGCCGTGTTCATTGAACCACGGGAACATGTCCTTCCCCAGCGCAATGCTGATGACGGCCACGGTGTCATCCATGTTATAACGGTGGTCCATTCTGGCGGGAACATATTTCCTCTTGGCCCGGAAGTATTTGGACAGGAATTCCGGGTCCATGCCGCGGAGCTGTTCAAAAACCCAGAACGACTTGCCCCAGTGTATTTCGTTTTTCCTGCCTCCGTCCAGCCGGACGGCTCCGGGGCGTTCCGTGTTGCCGTAGATGTCGTACACGGTCATGTCCGGGTCCAGGGAGCTGGCGCGGCGGATCGTGTCTTCAATGCGGCGTTTGCCTTCCTCCGGATAGCCCAGATCGCCCATGACCACGTCCCCCACGTAGGTGGCGATGGGTTCGTTCCATACCTCGGGATGGGGAAGCACCCAGGAGTGGGTGAATTCATGGCACAGGAATTCGATCATGCCCTTCTTTTCCTTCGGAAAATTCTCCCAGAAGACGGCCAGGCCCACATAGCCTCCGGCGGAAAAGCCCCCGCCTCCGGTCGCCAGCAGCCCCACCTGGTTTCCCATTCCCTGGGAGAGAGGCACGCCGAGGCGTTTTTCCATGGCGGGGCGGCATTGGGCCTCAATCTTGATCATGTCCTGGAAGTAGGGCGCCAGATAATCGGAATAATGGAACGTCACGCCATCCACTACTTTCGAATTTCCCATCCGGGTGGAACCTACCGCGGGCAGCGGCTTTTCTCCGCTCACTTCCTTGCCGGAAGCGGCCTCCTTCAGCACGGGCGTCACCCATTCCCTGTTCAGGGCATCCTTGCCGTCAGGGTTGCTGCCCAGCAAATTGCGGGCAACGGCAATCAATGTTCCCTTTCCTTCCTTCCTGCGGGCCATCACGGGGGCCTGCGCGGAATCCTGCACGAGGGTCTCCCACTTTCCTCCCGGTTTCAGCACCAGCACGCTCAAATTGTTTCCGGCAACGGCGGAAGAACCGCCCACAGCGGAAGCCAGGGAGAAGGGAGGCACGGCCTTTCCTTCAAACCGGGCGCCGAATTCGGAGAGCAGCAGGTTCTGGCCTTTTGTTCCCGCATTCCCGGCAATCAGCACGCAGCCGCCCTGCCGCAGGAATTTCTTCAGAAAGGCGACGTCGCGGGCATTGTACCGCACGTTGCCGTCACAGCCCAGCAGGGCGATCAGGTTGATGTTGTCCGTATCCAGATCATAGAGGTTGCCCCAGTTGCTCAGGACAACCTGGTCGGGAAGATACTGGCTGCGGAATCTGCCGTCCGCATAAAAGGAGAATTCATGGGACAGGTCGGCAATGCCGTGAACGCGGACATTCTCCGCGGCCTGCGCGAAAAGGCCGGACAGGCAGAGGAACAGGGACGGGATTAGTTTGGGGAGCCACATATGGAATCTATACGGAGCAAATTCATGGGGTTTTTCATCAACCTTGCTCTCCCGCCGCCGCAGAGCCGTCCCCGGTTACGGGACAGCCGCCGTCCGGGAACCTTGCGGCAGGTTCCCGGACGGCGTGAATTCAGGCCAGCATGGACCTGGCCATGTCTGACAGATCGTCGTCATACACGAATTTGCAGCGGTCTCCGCGCTGCTTGAACAGTTCGAAGAAACGCGGCATGTCCTCTTCCGGAATGGAAAAGCCCAGCGCGTCCAGCCGCATTTTCACGGCGTGCCTGCCGGAATGCTTGGTCAGGGGCAGTTCCGTAGGGCCCCAGCCTATTTCCTCCGGGTCCATGATTTCATACGTGCTGCGGTTTTTCAGGATGCCGTCCTGATGAATGCCGGAACCGTGGGAAAAGGCGTTCGCTCCCACCACGGCCTTGGAACGGGGAACGGCCATGCCGCTCATCTCCGCCACGATGCGGCTGGTTTTCACCAGCTCCCGCGTCCGGATGCCGGTTACCAGGCCGGAGAAGAAGTCCGGGCGGGAATGGACCGCCATGACGACCTCCTCCAGCGCGGTGTTTCCGGCCCGTTCCCCGATGCCGTTGATCGTCCCCTCCACCTGCCGGGCTCCGGCCCGGATGGCCGCCAGGGAATTGGCCACGGCCATCCCCATGTCGTCATGGCAGTGCACGGAAATGACGGCGCGGTCCACGTTGGGGACGTTGGACTTCAAGTAGGAGATCAGGCGGTGGAATTCATCCGGCATCGTGTACCCCACCGTATCCGGGATGTTGACGATGGAGGCTCCCGCGTCAATGACGGCTTCCACCACCTCCGCCAGAAAATCGGGTTCCGTGCGGGAGGCGTCCTCCG
This sequence comes from Akkermansia sp. KLE1798, assembly GCF_001580195.1. Taxonomy (NCBI): domain Bacteria; kingdom Pseudomonadati; phylum Verrucomicrobiota; class Verrucomicrobiia; order Verrucomicrobiales; family Akkermansiaceae; genus Akkermansia; species Akkermansia sp. KLE1798. Next base: position 40,935 of record NZ_KQ971099.1, on the reverse strand, counting down.
CGGAAAACTGCACTTCCCGGCACAGTCCCGCCGCCAGGGAGACGCTCTTGACGGCCATTGCCAGGATTTCCGCGCGGCTCTTGTTCATCTTGTACTGGCGGTGAATAGGGGAAGTAGCCAGAACGAGGTGGATGCGCCCCCGGTCCCCGGCCGGAGACACGGCCTCATGAACGGCCAGAATGTCTTTTTCGACGCAGCGGGCCAGACCGCAGACGCGGCTTGACTCCGTGCGCTCCGCCACGGTCCGGACGGCCCGGAAATCTCCGTCGGAAATGACGGGGAACCCGGCTTCAATGACGTCCACGCCCAGGGCTTCAAGCTGCATGGCTATCCGCACCTTCTGTTCCACGGTCATGGCGGCTCCGGGGCACTGTTCCCCGTCCCTCAGCGTCGTATCAAAAATATGTATGTGTTTTTTCATTACAGTAAAAAAAGTGGTAAGAGTTCATTCCTTCCAAACAGCGCGCGCCGGTTCCCGTTTTCCGGGGTTCGCCAGGCAGCGCCAATCAAGACCGACCGTTTACTTCCTTCGCGCCGGAACGGTCAGCCGGCGCATATCAAGATATCTTCACGGACTACAGTCCGAGAAGTAGCAATAGACGACCTTGCAGGAACAGGGTATTCATCTTGCCTATTTTTACCGTAAAATCCTCCCCGAATAGGAGGAACGAGTCAAACGATGCACTTTATACGTATTTCTGTCAAGCCTACTAATTCTCTATGACTTTGCCAGTTCTACTTCATCAACTGGACTATTGAAAAACAATGTACTCCCGACATAAAGAACTGCCCAGCTGATACTAATTCAGCTGGGCAGAGCATCTTTCTCTTTTATCCGTTTCCCCCAATAGGTTTCAATCCACGCGTCCGTAAGGATGCGACATCGTTCATCTATAAGTACCACAAATAACCATTATCTAATTCACACACGTGTAAAAGCATAATTGAATTGTAACAATTAGGTGAGTACGTAAGAAGGAGAGGAGCACTCTCTAGACAGTGGGATTATAATTGAAGAATTCGAATGTGTCAACCACACCTATGAAAAAAATGTTTCCTATTTGGGGATACGGATAAATATGTCTTGACAAAAGTAAAAAATTCCCCTAATAATGTCCTGCCGAAACAAAAAAGAGCAAGGTAAGCCAATACCTCACTCTTTTCTTTCTGAACACGACCTCGTACAGAAGTTGATATCAGAGTTGCTAAACTGCGCTCGTCTTATACAGGATTCCTCCGATGGTGTCAATCCGGCGAATGAGGTACAACCTTACAAACATATGTTATATGCTCAATATATTACAGTGAAGCAAGGATGTAGCTATCCTACATCTGTCTTGGAAATCGATAAAATTTACCTTGTTGGGTTAAACAATGAGGGAGTCTTCTTTGATAAAGAAGTGGTTCATGAATTTGTCAAAAAAGGTCTCATCATCCGAGTGTGCAAAGAACCATATTATCCAAAACTTATTGCTGTCACAAGCTCAAGAGGAGAAAAATACGTGAGGTCTGAACCGAACGATACGCCTGAGGATAATTTATTGAAATTACCTCGGATCTAACACATTATTCCCATAGTCTAACGGCTTATTGCTCTCCATGGCAATAAGCCGTTTTTTGTTTTCACATCACAAAAAACTTCTTTCTTCTGTAATTTCCTACATCTCCTGATGGGAGCGTATTTCCTGAATGGAAATGGACAGGGAGGCCCTGCCCCGGTACACGTTCCGGTCGATCGTGAAGGCGATGTCCCACGGCGGTTCGGGGAGCTCCCGTTCCGCGCCGTTGAAGAAGATGGCGTCCCGTTCCACCATGCCCTGGCGCATGAAGAGCTTCAGATGGTTGGTTCCCACGCGCTTGGGCGGCTCCGTGGGGAAGACGTCGGAGCTCATGAAGAGGGGCTGGGGGTTGGAGTTGCCGAAGGGTTCCAGCTTTTCATAGCTGTCCAGCAGGTCCAGGGTCAGGGCCTGGAAGGAGACTTCCATGTCTATGTTCAGCACCGGGCAGCGCTGTTCCTCCGTGGTGGTCTCCGAAACATAGCGGTTGAAGGCCCGCCGGAAGTCGTCCATGCGGGATTCCTCAATCACCAGGCCCGCCGCCATGTCATGGCCGCCGCCGGAAACGAGGGTGTCCGCGCACTGATGGATGGCCTGCACGAGGGAGACGCCGGGGATGGAACGCCCGGAGCCCTTGCCCACCCCGCTTTCATCAAAGGCGATGACGAAGGTCGGCTTGTGGTACCGCCGCATGAGCTGGGAGGCCACAATGCCCACCACGCCGGGATGCCACGCGCGGGAGCCCAGCACAATGACGTTGTCCCGCTCCGGGTCAAAGGAGTTATGGAGCATTTGGACGGCGTCCGTCCTGATGGCTTCCTCCTCTTCCTGCCGCTTGCGGTTGTGCGAGTCCAGCATCTGGGCGAGCTGGACGGCGCGCCTGTTGTCCATGGTCAGCAGCAATTCCAGGGCATCCATGGGGGAGTCCATGCGCCCGGCGGCGTTGATGCGCGGCCCGATCCGGAAGCCCACGTGCGCGGCGTTTAGGAATCCGGCGTGGCTGGCGGCGTCCGAGGGGCGGATGCCCGCTATTTCCGTCAGGGTTTTCAGCCCCGTATGGCGGCTGTGGGCCAGCCTGCCCAGGCCGTGGCGCACCAGAATCCGGTTTTCATCCACCAGGGGGACGATGTCCGCCACGGTAGCCACGGCGACCAGGTCCAGGTAGAGCTTGAGGTCAAAGGTTTTCAATTTCCGCACCTTGAGCAGGGCGTGCGCCAGCTTGAAGACCACGCCCGCGCTGCACAGGTAGGTGTACGGGCTGTTTTCCTCTATTTTGGCGTTGACCACCGCCACGGCGTCCGGCCTGCCCTGCGGCCCCGCCTCATGGTGGTCCAGTATGATGACGTCTATCCCCCGCTTGTTGAGCATGTCCACCTCCCTGACGGAGGAAGTGCCGCAGTCCACCGTAATGAGCAGGCTGGGCTTGTCCGAGCATTCGCACAGGCAGCGTTCCATGCCCGCTTCGCTCAGGCCGTAGCCTTCGCGGGAACGGACGGGAATGAAGTACTGGGGGTCCAGGTCATAGGCCATCAGAATGGCCCTGAGTAAAGCCACGGAGGTGACGCCGTCCACATCGTAGTCCCCGTAGATGCACACGGTTTCCCCCGCGTCCACGGCCCGGAAGATGCGTTCCACGGCGGCGCCCATTTCCCCCATCAGGAAGGGATCGCTCAGGTGGGAGAGCCTGGGTTCCAGAAACAGTTCCGTTTCCGCGCCTCCCTTGAATCCGCGCTGGAGCAGGAGCTGCTTGACCAGCAGGGGAAGTGCCGCGGGGAAAGCTTTCAGGGCCGGATCGTCCTCCTTCACGGAGGGGCGCAGAGTCCAATGAAAGCCGGGTGTCATGTCAATATTTTAACCCTCCGGCCAACAGGGTCAAGGTTGTTTCCGAATGTTTCAGCCGGGACGGCTGCCGAATGTACCCGGCAGGGCTGGCCGTTTGAATGCGCTCCCCATTCCCCGCGCCCTTTCCGCGGAAGAGTTCCGGGCCGTTTTTACGAGGCATGGAAAAGGCATCCGGCCACGCCCGGTCTTTTTCTCACCATTCCGGTCCGGCCGCCTGCCGGAGCCGTCATGCCGGTACGCAGCAGGGCCGCCGGAATATCCGGGCGGCCCTGCGGAAGACGGATAAAACCGCCTATTTTTTGGAAGAGAAGATCACTTCATTGATCACGGCATCCTTCTGAGGAGCGTTGTAGAACAGGCGCACGGCGGTAGTCCCGGCGGGAATGGCGAATTCCGCCGCTCCGGCTCCCGCGGCCTTCTTGCCTACGGACGTCCACGCGCCTTCACCCCTGCGGGCCTGTACCGCGTATGCCGCAGACCCTACCACAACGAGTTTGGTCGCCCTGGGGTTGTCCAGATTGGGAATCACCACGTCCAGAGGCTTGTCCGCACGGTACACCGTTTTCAAGTTCCTGTCGCTCAGGGCGGCAAGGTTCGCTCCGGGATCGGCGGGGGGGACGTCGAATTTGAACATGTTCAGCACCACGTCCTGTTCCTTGCCGCTCTTGTTGACCAATTTCATGCCCTTGATGCCCTTGGGAAGCTGGTTGGCCTTGGCAATGAAGTTTTGGCCCTGCCTGTCCAGCTTCTGCACCACGGGCTTGGCGGACCCTTCCACGTCCAGCACCACTTCCGCCCAGGAGTTCACGTCATCCCGTTCCAGGTTGATTTCCAGCCAGGTGGCGTCCGTGGGCCCTTCCAGGTCCAGGGCGATGAATTCTCCGGGCTTCATCTTGTGGGTTTCCATCACGCGGTTGATCCGCACGATTTTGTCCGATTTCTGCACGGAAACGCCTTCCAGCCCCGCCACATTGGAGGAAGCGCGGGCGGCGGGCGGCGCATTCACGGAGATTTCACGAATAGCCGTCCATACGCCACGGCCGTTGTCCGTCTTTTTAGGTTCAATGACGCAGTAGCGCACGGCGCGGACGGAAACGGGCTTGGGCGCCTGCCACGCCACCTGCATGCCGGAGGTTTCCGGTCCCAGGGGTTTCCAGGTTTTCATGTCCTGGGTGGCTTCGAGCTGTCCTTTGGCCACGTAGTCGCCGTCCTTGTCATTGCGGCCCATCAGCACTTCCACGCTCCTGACGGGGATAGCCATGCCGTAGTCCACGCCGTACCAGTCCCCCGGCTGTCCATAGGCTCCGGAATGCCAGAAGGTGCCGCGGTCCCCGTCACAGAAGAGTTCCGCCTTGTCCATGCTGCCGCCTTTCACCAGAGGCTTGGGAGAGAGGGCGGGCGTTCCGGAAAGGGACGGGAAGATTTTCCTGGAAACGATGTCCGCCAGTTCATTGACGGCGGGCGTCATCACGCGGGAACCGGTTTTCACCGCGGAACGGTACAATTGCCCCTGCTGGTTGTGCTGCTGGGAGATGCGGTCCATGGCCGCAAGCGCCTGCGTGGCTTTCACCAGGTCCGTCACGGCTGCCCTGGGGCTGCTGTTTTCCAGGGCGGCCACGGCGTGCTGCCCGGCCATGCCCAGTTGTTCAAAGGCGTCCACCCAGGCGCCAATTTCCTTCATGAGGCGGGGGTTGTCCACCTTTTCCCGTATGACGGGAGCGGCGGCGGCCATGTGGGAGAATTCCTTTTTGAGCAGGGCTGTGTCCGATTTCACCACCTTGCCCTCCCGGGCGGCTTCCAGCACACGGTTGACCACGGGGGCTATGTTCACGGATTCCTCCCTCCGGAAGCCGTGCCCGTTGGAGCCCTGGTCGGAGTTGTGGTCCACAAATGCCTGCATGGCCTCCGCCGCCTGCGGGTACAGGCGCACGACGCCCTCCTTCCAGGCTTTGTCCGACTTGAAGCCGTCGATGTTCCAAGCGTAGTCGGCAATGCCGAAGAGCGTTACCTTGGAAGCTTCCGGCTTGTCCATGGGGTTGGAGACCAGCCCGCTCATGGATTCCCGTGACCCGGATTCCTGGGGCAGTCCGTAAACGCGACCCATGCACAGGTTGGAGCGGCAATAGTCCGTCACGGGGAAGTTCCACCAGACGTAGGACGGCCTCTTGATTCTCTTGTTCACCCATTCCTGGCCCTCCAGCGTGATGTCATGGCACACGGAGTTGCCCGTCCACATGATATGGACGGAGGGGTCAAGCTGTTCGCCCAGAATGTCGAGGTAGGTGCCCGGTTCGTCGTCCGCCCAGCCGCGGTTGTACTGGGTGGGGCACATGACCAGGGGAGTGACGTCCTTCTTGGCCTTGACGAATTCGTTGTTGATCTTGTTCAGTAGGAGGGCCTGTTTGTCCGCCTTGGTGCCTTCCCCGAAGATGTCGTCAAAGAACACGGCAAAGGAGCGCACGCCCAGCTTGTACATCATCTCAAATTTTTTGATGACGTTGTTCATGTCTTCCTCCGTCCACTTGATGTCCTTGCCGGGGTGAATGGCCCAGACGAAGTCCACGTGGTTTTCCCGGGCCACTTTCACCAGCTCTTTGATTTGGGCGGCCTGGTCCGCGGGATAGGGATCCCGCCAGTGCGGGGAGGAATGGTAGGGATCGTCCTTGGGGCCGTAAATGTAGGTGTTCATTTTGTTCTGCCCGTAGAAGCGCAGCTGGCTCAGGCGGGCTTCATGGCTCCAGGGGGTGCCGTAGAATCCTTCCACCGTGCCGCGGAATTCAATGTCCGGCCAGTCCGTGATTTCCCCCACGGGCAGCATTACGGCGTCGCCGTTTCCAGTCTTTTTGCCCAGTTGGCGCAATGTCTGCATGGCGTAAAACGCCCCGCGCTCGTCATGGGCGCCGATGCCCACCTTCCCCTGCGGGGAGACCACCAGCTTGTACGCGCCGGATTTTTCCGGCACGCCGGCCAGCAGTTTGTCACCCTGCGTTTTAGCGGAACGCACCACGACGGCCGGCTTCCCGGAGAAAGCCGCCGTCTGGGAAGACAGTTTGGATTGCTGGGGAACGGGATAAACGGCGGGCGCGCCCATGACGGGGCCCGCCAGCAGGGCCGCCACGCCAAAGCCACATTGAAGAAGTTGAAAACCATTCATGATAATGCTCGGTAATGGAATCAGAAATGAGTGCCCATCTCAAGAAAAAACCGTCCGTATCCGCCTGCGGCATGCCAACAGGAGAGAATAAGGAGGCATGGACGAACGCGCCGTCCATGCCTCCAGAATCCCTCCCGGAACATCACGATCACGGGAGCCGCCATCCGGCCCTTCTCCCTGGGAAAAAGGGACCGGAGAACATTTCAGGCTGCCGTCAATAGGCGAAACTCACACCCGCGTTGAACCGGTGCGCCACAGCCTTGTTTCTTCCCTCAAACTCGTATCCCGCGTACGCCCTCCAGCGCGCATTCAATTGCAGCGTGCTGGCCACATTCACCCTCACCGCATTCCGGTCGGGCGCGGTTCCCCTGGCTTCCCAGCGGTAACCGTTGAGCAGGCGCTGGGCAGGCGCGCTCGGGTTTTCACGGTACACATCGGGCAGGTAGCTCACCGCCACGCTGTTGATCCATTCCCTTCCTTTCAGTTCGCTGCGGCAGGTCAGCCCCACGCCCACAGGCAGGGACAGGTTTTTCAAGTGCCCCTTTTCAAAACGGCGCGCGTCCCAACCCGTCTCCGTGAACGAACCCTGGGTCACGTCCGTGTATTCCAGCCCAAGCATGAAATCCACCGCCAGAACCTCACTCACCCGGCGGCTCCACTTTCCGTTGAGGGTGGCGGCCAGGGTGCGGTTGGTCCATTTTCCGCGGGACCATCCGCCGGTATGGAAGGAGTTCATCCTGTTGGCCGTCCAGCCGTAGCCCGCGGAGGCCGTCACCATGAGAGCGTCCTTTCTGCCGAGGTCCTTGTACCATCCTCCATAGAGCATGGCGATGCGGGTCTGCTGGCCGATGTCGCCCACAAAGCTGCGGCTGTACAACCTGCCGTACAGGTCGCCGAATCCCAGGCCTAGGATGGTATTCTTCGCCACCCTGCGGTCCGCCCCCACGGCATAGCCGCCGCCGTTGTAGTCGAAGCCGTCCCGGCCGCCTTCGGTGGCATGGAAGAGGAAATCTCCCAGGCCCTTGACCCAGTAGTTGTTTTCCGGACCCGTCAGGAAGCGCAGGGCGTCCAGGCTGCCGAGGGCGGCGTCCGACATGCCGAGGGCGTTGGAGGCGGAGGACCACATGGAGTTCAGGGTCATGTCGCCGGCCAGTTCGGGCAGGATGTCCTGAATGGTCTCTTCCCCGGGCGTGGGCGTCCAGACAAGCCGGAGCTGTTCGGCAAAGCCGTCGCCGTCCGCGTCCAGCCACTGGTGGCTCCAGGTGCCCGTGTAGGCATAGGGGCTGTCCACCTGCTCGGAACCCGTGGCCAGTGAATAAGGGCCGGAGAAGTCGCCTTCATGCGTCTTGTCCGAGTCCGTAAGTACAACGAAGACGCGCTCCTGCGCCCAGGAATTGTCCGCATAAAAGTAGTCGGCGGATACGCCGTTGTCCAGAATGCCGACGGAACCGCCCAGCGTGAAGGAATCCGCCGCCGAGATGGAAATTCCGTGGGAGGACTGCGGGGAAGAAGCCCCCGGGAGCTGCTTCCGCATGTCGAAGATGAAGCCGTGGGAAATATCCACGTCCCTGGCATTGATGAAGGCGCTGGTTCCCGGACGCAGGACGATATCCGCATGGGAGACGGTGAAGGAGGCGGCGTTGACCGTGCTGCCGCCGGTGATTTCCAGGGTGCCGTCCTGCAGGGTCATGGAAGTGTCCTCCCTCAGGTCGGCATTGCCGAAGACCACGTTGTGTTCCAAAACGAGGGTGCCCCCGTAAAGAGTGGTTTGCCCCTTGAAGTTGTTATAACGGCTGGCAACCAGATGGGAGTCTTCCCCCTGGTAGAGCTCCCCGCTGAAGATGACCGTACCGCCGGTGGTGCGGGGATTGTCACCGTCCGTGTACCGGTTGATGGAAAAGGCGATGTTTTCTCCGCTGAGACTCAGGGCCGCACTGGTGACGGGATCGTTGAAACGGACCTGCCTGCCTTCGGCAGCGGCCAGCTGGATGCTCTGATCGCCTCCCATATGGATCGCGTTGGCAATACCGTTTTCCACGGAGAAGGAACCGTTCGGGTTCTGGGTGAACGTGCCGCCGGTCATGTTGCCGCTGAAAAGAACGTCACGGGTCAGAGCCAGGAACTGGCTGGAACTGCCTGCGTAGCTGCCTTGCACAAGGATGGCCCCGCCTTTGGTCCCCGCGTAATTGCCGGTGAAGGTCGCGCCGTCCTGCACCGTAATGTTCGAATATCTTGATGAAACTATGTAAATCGCTCCGCCGGAACATATACTCTCGTAGGAGGGGCCGGCGGAAGAAAAAACGTAATTCCCCGTAAACGTGGCGCCGGGGCCAAGAACCAGCGTGGAAGTTTCCGAACGGGATGAGGAGGAAAGCGCAATCGCTCCGCCGGTGCTGTAGCGGCCGGAAACATAATTCCCGGAAAACACGGCGTTGGCGCCCATGACAAGGCTGTTTCCACCGTATTTGGTGCTGTCCGGCATGACGACGTAAATGGCTCCCCCGGAGCCGCTATAGCCTCCTAAAAGATAATTGCCGGTGAATGTCGCGTTGTCTCCTATAACCGCTGCGGAACCGGTTGCCCCGTACACATGAATCGCTCCTCCGCCGTTGTTGGAAGCGTAATTCCCGGTGAATACGGCGTTGTTCCCTATGGTCAGCGCAGCGGTGTTGCCGTGTGAGTGCACGCCAATCGCTCCCCCATTGCCGGCAGCGTGATTATAGGAGAACGTGGCGTTGTTTCCCATCATCAGCGCGGCAGCCGCGGATGAGTATAGGCAAATCACCCCTCCGTAGCGGGAGGCAGAACCGCTGGCGGCACTATCATTTCCCGTAAAAGTGGCGTTGTCGGAAATTTTTAAGGAGATGGGAGCAGAGCTGGAGCTGCCGAGGTAAAGAAACACTCTGGCCGGAGCATGGGAAAAGACGACGGATTCCATACCCAGCGTGTAATTGCCTGTGGCCGGATTAAACAAAGGCGCATTTCCCAATCCGGACAGATTCACGGTACGCGGCGTTTCCGGATCATTGGAGCGGAAATTGACCAGAACGGACAGACTGGAAGTGAGGCTGGAATCGTCGTTATTCAGAATGACCGTGTCTCCCGCTGCCAGAACTCCGGCAGAGGCCAGTTCCGCCAGGGTCCGGTACACCTTCCGTCCAGGATCGGAGGACTGGGAGGCGTCCACGGTATAGTCCGCCCCGGAGGCGGAAAAAGACAGGAAGAAGCCCGCAAGCAGGCCGCGGCGCAATAAAAAAGGAATCGTAATTTTCATAATTTTTTTGCACGTGAATGCGTACGGCAGGGTACGCAAATCCGTTATGCGCCCACAACAGCAAAAAAACTGCATTGAGTCATCCTTCCAGGGGACAAAACCCTCTGCTCTTTGTTTTTAAATGATTGTGAAAAATCAATCCTGTCATCGGGAACAGAAGACATCCGCAGACCGTGCCCCGGCCGGCATCATTCCGCATCTTCACGGGAGCCGGACATGTCCCCTTTTGCGTCTTGCAGTCCCGTTTTTCCCATGTAGAATACATTCTCCCTACCCCCCTTCCCCATGGAAATTTTCATTTTACTGCTTGTGCTGGCCCTTCTTTCCGGCATGGTTTTCACGTTTGTGAAGGCCTGCCAGGTCGTTTCCCTGGAACACAAGATACGCAAGCTGGAAAACGAACTTGCCGAAATCAAGGCGCATATGGACATGCATATGCGCTATGGCAAATCAGTTACGGGCAGCACACCCCAGAACGCTGCAAGACCGGGAGCCGCCACACCGCGCCCCGTGCCATCCCCGCCACGGGCCGCCACGGCCATCATCCCCTATGAGACCTCCGCTCCCGCACCCCGGAAGGCCAGACAGCCGGCAGCCGTTTCCCCCGCCTTTTCCTGGGAATATTTCATAGGAGCCAAGCTGCTTTCCTGGATCGGCGGATTCATCCTGTTTCTGGGAACGGGTTTCTTTGTCAAATACAGCATTGACAATGAATTGATTTCTCCGGAATGGAGAATCGTCCTCACCTACCTGACGGCCTTTGCCCTGCTGGGGACGGGCCTCTCGCGCCTGAAGAAAAGATACCCCACCCTTTCCGGCACCCTGACCGCCACCGGCATTCTGGTGCTGTACCTGGCCACCTGCGCGGGCCGCATGTTTTATGCGCTGCCCTTTTTCAATACGGCAGTTTCCGCCCTTCTGCTGGCCGCCACCACGGCCGCTGCGTTCGTCCTGGCCGTGCGGCTCCGCTTCCAGGTCATTGCCGTTCTGGGCATCATCGGCGGTTTTCTCACGCCGGTCATCCTGTCCACTGGGCAGGACCACACGGTTTCCCTGTTCCTGTACATGACCCTTCTGAACGCGGGACTGGTTTCCGTGCTGGCCTTCACGCGCTGGACGAAAGTGGGAGCCATCGGCCTCGCGTCCTATACGCTGCTGCTGATGGGCTGGTTTGACGAATACAACGCGAACGGACACGTTCCGGCCGTCACCCTGCTTTCCCTCTGCACGCTGCTCCTCTACTGCGGCTGCGGCCTGTACTCCGGCATCCGGCAGGAGAAGAAGGCCCCCGGCACGGGAAGCTCTTCATTCCTGCTGGCTTTCGGGGCGATTGCCGTGGCGTGCCTGACGGCTTTCCGGATGCAGGCGGAAGGCAATCCCCTGGCTCTTTCCTCTTCCTCCCGGGCGCTTCTGCTCCTGGCCGGGATGTTCCCGATGGTCGCCCTTTTTCCGCTGGCCAGGGCGAGGAGCACCTACTGGTCCTGGTTCCTGCCGGTGGGCATCTTCACCGTTTGCTACTTGTGCGCCTCCTTTACGGAACATCCCAAACCGGAAAATTTCCCCTGGTTTTCCGAGCTTCTCCGCGGAATATTCAGCATATTCATGATCGCAGCTTCCTACAAGGTGCTGTCCGCCCGCACCCTGTCCGGAGGGGCCTGCCTGGCCGACCTGCATCCGGGTGTCAGAATCTCCTGTTTCACGGCGGCGGCCCTGGCGTGGCTTCCGATCATCTGGCCGAATTCCCCGCTTCCCTTTTACGCCATACTGATCGCGGGCGTCTTCTGCTGGATGGCCGTCCGGCACAGCCGGGGACAGGCCCTGATGGTGGCCGTAGGCGGTTTTGCTCTGGCGGCATGGCATCAGGAATTCCATCCCTGGGTGCCGTTTTTCGTCTTCGCGTTCCTGTTCCTGCTTCCTTCGTTCGTGATCCGGCGCTTCCGCGACGGACTGCTGGCCTGGAGCGCCTCCGCCCTGTGCGTCCCTCTTTTCTATTTTGTCTGGTTCCAGTACGGAATGTCCCACCATCCCGTCTCCACCCGGTTCTGGGCTTCCACCGCCGCTCTTCTCTGCGCCGTCTCCCCCTTCCTGACGGCTCTGTACCTGCAAAGGCTTCCTTTCGAAACACTGCTGAAGCGGTCCGCCGTCCTCACCTTTTACTACGGCACGGCCATCGGCATGCTGACCCTGGCCATCGGCTTCCAGTGGAGCGAAACGCCGCTGACCCTGGCCTGGTCCCTGGAAGGTTTCGCGCTCCTGCTGCTGTGCGGAAAGTTTCCCCAGGCCAAGCTGGCCTGGACGGGCTTTTTCCTGCTGGCGGCCATGTTCATCCACAGCGGCCTGTTCAAGACGGTTTCCCAGCTTGATCCGGGCCAAATGCCGGAACTGCGCCTGACATACGCCACGCTGGTGTTCTGCTGCATGGCCGGCGCGTGGTGGATGCAGAAAAAGGTGATGCCCCGCCTCACCGGCGGCCGTTCCGGACTCCGCTTCCTCATTCCTTCCCTGAACATTTTCGGAGCCATCCTGCTTTTCATCTGGATGAACATGGAGATTTCCTGCGGGTTTGCCGCGCCGGGGGACCATCCGCTGCTGATCCAGTTCGGCCGCAGCTTGGCGCAGGACCTAACCATCTCCCTGGCCTGGAGCCTGTTCGCTCTGTGCCTGATCGCCGCGGGGTTCGACATCAGGTCCGCCAGGGTGCGCATGGCGGGGCTCGCCCTGCTGGGCATCACGCTGCTCAAGGCCGTGTGCTACGACATTTCCAGCCTCAGCCAGCTTTACCGGGTGGGCGCGCTCGTGGGCCTGGCCTTCATCGTGCTCGTTTCCTCCTTCCTGTACCAGAAGTTCAATTTGAAAATGAGGGGCAAAAGAAAGAACGCAGGAAAGGCGCGCCAAAGTTAGCGTCATCTCACTTTGGAAGACAAATTTGACCATTGCATCCCCTGCCGGGCGCACCATAATGGAAGGCATGCTCCGGCGCGTTTTAATTCCTTTTCTGTGTCTTCTGGGCCTGTTCTGTACTCTGGGCGCCCAGGAGGCCCCCGCCTTGAAGATCGCGGCCCTGCACCCCGTGCTGGGGGACATGGCGCGCGCCCTGGGCGGCAGCCACGTCCAGGTCACGGATTTGCTGAAACCCAACGGCAACCTGCACAGCTTCGAGCCCGCGCCGCAGGATATTGCCGCGGCGGGACAGGCGCGGCTGGTGCTGGCCTCCGGCAAGAATCTGGAGCCGTACCTTCCACGGCTGAAAGACGCCCTGGGCTCCCGGGCGCAAATCCTGGACCTGGGGGCATCCATTCCGGACGTGCCCGTAGCCGCTGATTCCGCGGAACACGACCATCACGACCATGCGGAAGACGGCTCCTGCTCCCACGGCCCCAACGATCCCCACTGGTGGCACACCCCCGCCAACATGAAGAGGGCCGCGCGCACCCTGGCCGCCGTGCTCGCCAACATGGACCCGGCCCACAAGGAGGATTACGCAGCCGGGCTTTCCCAATGGAACCGGAAGATGAACCGCCTTTCCGCCTGGGCCAGAACGGAGCTTTCCGGCATCCCGGAAGCGGACCGCATCCTGGTGACCGGCCATGCGGCCATGAACCATTTCTGCCGGGAATTCGGCTTCCGCAGCATCAGCATGCAGGGGGTGAGCCGTGAAGACGAGGGGAATTCCGCCCAATTGGCGGCCACGCTGAAAAAACTCCGGGAAGCGAAGGTGAAGGCCGTTTTTCCGGAATACTCCTCCAATCCCAAGAGTCTGAATGAAATAGCCAAGTCCCTGAACATCTCCGTCGCCAAGCCCGTCAATACGGACGGCCTGTCCCCGGACGGGCACGACTTTGAAAGCATGTTCAAACAGAACGTCCAGATTATCAAGGAAGCCCTTTCCCCGGCCCGGAAGCCATGACCAGTTCCCCCCTGAGACAGTTTTTTCCCGCCCTGGCGGGGGCCGTCCTGCTGGGATTGGCTCTTTACAAGATGACTTCCGGCACTCCGGCGGAACAGGCCGTCCCGCATCCCGCCCAGGAGACTGCCGCGCCGGGCGTTCCCACCGTCATCACGGTCAAATGCGCCCACCGGCCCAGGAACATTTCCATAGCCTCCGGGGACGCCGTTCTCTGGAAGGCGGAGAATCCGGGGCTGCATGAAGAAGTGGAGTGCCGCCTTCCCCTGAAGGGAAGTTCCGCCACGCTCACCGTTTCCGCCCAATGGCCGGAAGGCACGCCGGACACTCCCGTGACGCTGGAACTGGAACCGGAAGGCAGGCAGGCCGCTTCCGCCACCCAGTGGTCTTTCGGCCCTTCATTGAACGATACGTACTCCTTCTCATGGAAATAAGCGCCCCCTCCCCTCACTGCGCCCAGGACCACATCTGCTGGGGCGCCCACGCCAGCCATCCGGAGCGCCACCGCCTGGATGTGGAGAACGTCACCGTGTATTACGGCAGGCTGCTCGCCCTCCACGACATCGGCTTTTCCATCACCTGCGGGCACACGCTGGCCCTGATGGGGCCCAACGGCGCGGGAAAATCCACCCTGATCAAGGCGCTGGCGGGGCTGATTCATCCGGATGCCGGCAACATTCTGTGGAACGGGAACCCCCTTCATGACATGCCGAGGGAAATCGCCTACCTGCCTCAGCGCTCCGACGTGGACTGGTCCTTCCCCATCACCGTGCGCGCCCTCGTGGAAATGGGCCGCTACCCGGCCCTGGGACTGTGGAAAAAATTCTCCGGGCACGACCGGGAGATTGTGGAAAAGTCCCTGCACGTGCTCGGTCTGGAGCACTTGGCGGAACGCCAGATTTCCGAGCTTTCCGGCGGCCAGCAGCAGCGAGCCTTCCTGGCGCGCGCCCTGGCGCAGGAAGCGCACGTCCTCCTGCTGGACGAACCGTTCACGGGGCTGGACGCCCCCGCCTGCCAGTCCCTGGGACGCCTGCTGGATTCCCTGGCCGGGGAAGGACGCCTGGTCATCGCCTCCCACCACGATTTGAACACGGCGGCGGAAATCTTCGATACGGTCCTGCTCATGAACCGCGACCTGGTCGCCTTCGGTCCGGCGCAGGAGGTGCTTTCCCCGGAACGGATACGGGAAACATACGGAATGAACGCCTGACCGGACAATTTTTCACGTTATGGACGACTTTCTTCAATTTCTCCGGGAACCCATCGCCCAGCGCTCCCTGCTGGCGTGTCTCATGATCGGCTTTGCCAACGGCTTCGTCAGCGGGCTGGTGATCCTGAAAAAATCCGCGCTGCAGATCGGCACGCTCTCCTGCGCGCTGCTGCCGGGAATCGCGGTGGCCGTGCTGATGTTCGGCCTGACGCGCTGGAGCCTGCTGCTGGGGGCCGTGGTGGCCGCCCTGCTGGTGGGGCTGGGCTCCCTGTTCGTGTCCCGCACGTCCAGGCTGAACCAGGATACCGCCCTGTCCATCCTGCATACCACGGCGTTTGCCGCCGGCTTCATCGTCCTGGTCCGTCTGGGCCTCCAGCAGAAGATAGACGACTGGCTGTTCGGCTCCATCATGAGCCTGTCGGACTCCGACCTGTGGATCGCCTTCGCCATTAGCGCCGCCAGCGTGCTGACGCTGCTGCTTTTCCGGCGCCCCATCCTGATTTACCTGTTCGACCCGGACATCGCCACCACCCTGGGCATTCCCTCCCGGCTGATCAGTTACGGCATTTTCACCCTCATCATCCTGGTGCTGGTCTCCTCCCTCCAGGCCGTGGGGGCCTTTCTGACGCTGGGGCTGCTCGTAGGGCCCGCCGCCACGGTGTACATGCTCACCAACAAGCCTTCCCACCTTTTCTGGGGCGGAGGACTGATCGGGGCGCTCGGCTCCGTGCTCGCCTTTTACCTCTCCTTCCCGCTGGGCTGGCACCTGGGGGCAACCATCATTCTGGTGCTGGGCGTGATCTTCTGCATAGCGTATTTGTATTCTTCCAGATGCGGTTTGCTCAAGCAGCGCGGAAAGAAATCATCCCCATTACAATAAGAAGACCCTTTTTCATGACAATCCATGACACGCAGTCTTCTAGTCCAAAACAGGGCGCGGGCTTATAATGCGGGTTGTGAAAAAATGTGAGATATGCTCTGCACCGGCAACGGTGTTCCTGACACAGATCATCAACGGCAAGTCCACCAAATTCTGCCTCTGCGCCAAATGCGCCCAGGAGCGGGGCCTGCTGGACCCGGACGCCTTTGATCTGGCGGAAAAACTGTTTCCGAACCTTCAGGGGCAATTCGGCACAAAGGGAGGGGAGGACTCTCCCGCGCCCATTCCGGCGCTTCAGTCCCTTCCCCTGACCAACTGCCCCATCTGCTCCTTTACTCTCCAGGACTACAAGAACGTGGGGCGCCTGGGATGCAGCGAGTGCTACAACGTCTTTGAAGAAGAAATCCTGCCCCTCCTGGCCCAGATACAGCCGGACTCCCACCACCACGGCAAAACGCCCGCAAGAGCGGAAAAACGTGAAACGGAAACCCAAACCATCAGCGACCTGGAACAACAACTCTCTCTGGCAGTAGCAAGGGAAGATTATGAACGGGCGGCCAAGCTGCGCGATCAAATCAAACAACTGCGTACGCCGACCAATTAACATTCATGCTCTTTGACGATTTACTCAATAATCCCGCCAAGTGGATGGTGGAATCCAAAGACGAGCACGACATCGTGCTCACCTCCCGCATCCGCCTGGCCCGGAATTTGACGGCTACCCCCTTCCCCGGCTGGGCCACGCGCCAGCAGCGCGCGGACACCCTGGCCCTTACCTCCGCAGAGGCGCGCCAGCTCCCCGCCATGAAGGGCGGCTATTACGCGGAACTTTCCGAACTGAACCAGCAGCAGAAGCAGCTGCTGGTGGAGCGCCACCTCATCTCGCGGGAGCTGGCCGCCCGTTCGGAAGGCTGCGCCGTGCTCATTTCCCGCAACCAGAATGCCAGCATCCTGTTCAATGAGGAGGACCACCTGCGCCTGCAGTACATCCTTCCCGGCATCCAGCTCAAAAAGGCATGGAACGCCGTGTCCAAGATAGACTCCGGGCTGGAAGCCAAGCTCCCGTACGCGTACAACACGCGCCTGGGCTACCTCACCGCCTGCCCCACTAACCTGGGCACGGGCATGAGGGCCTCCGTGATGATGCACCTGCCCGGCCTGGTCATCTCCGAACAGATGCAGCAGGTCGTCCAGGCGGCCGTGCAGCTCAACATCACCGTGCGCGGCCTGTACGGCGAAGGCACGGAAGCCACCGGCAACCTGTTCCAGATTTCCAACCAGTCCACGCTGGGAGACAGCGAGGAACAAATCGTGGAACGCATGACCCGGTTCACGTCCGACCTGGCGCATCAGGAATGGAACGCCCGCAGAAAGCTGCTCCAGTCCGCCTCCCTCCAGGTGAAGGACCGCGTTTCCCGCGCCTACGGGCTCCTGACCAACGCCACCCTGCTTTCCACCCAGGAGGCGCTGGGACTGCTTTCCTTCCTACGCATGGGAGCGTCTCTGGACATCTTTTCCCACCAGGCATTGAAACACGTCAATAAAACCATACTCAACATCCAGCCGGCCCACCTGGCGCGCCTGTCCACCACGGAGCAGACAACCTCGGAAGACAGGGACCAGATCCGCGCGGACATCATCCGGAAGGAACTTTCCGGAAGCTAATGCAACCAAGAAACATTTTCCATAACATATATGAATAACTTTACGCCCAGGGCGCAACAAGTACTGGCGCACGCGCGCCGGGAAGCGGACCGCTTCAATCATCACTATATAGGAACAGAACACCTTCTTCTCGGCCTTCTCAAGCTGGGCAAGGGCGTGGCCGTCACCATCCTGGAAAACCTGGGGGTGGAGCTCAACGCCGTGCGCCAGCAGGTGGAGCAGCAGATAGGCCGGGGCACGGAACCCCAGGCCGAAGGCAACATCCCCTACACCCCCCGGGTGCGCAAGGTCCTGGCCCTGGCCAACAGGGAAGCGCAGGAACTCAACCACACCTATGTGGGAACGGAACACCTTCTCCTGGGCCTCATCCGGGACGGCGACGGCGTGGCAGGACAGATTCTGCGCCACTTCGGCGTTGACCTGGAACAGGCCCGCCGGGAACTGCTGGACGTGCTCACGCCCAAGTACCAGATGGACGCGGACGAAGACAACATCATTCCGGACGACGATGACGAGGAAGAGGAAAACGACTCCTCCGCCATCCCGTCGGACGAACCCGCAACCCCCGCCTATTCCAGGCAGCAGAAGTCCAAGACGCCCGCCCTCCAGGCGTTCGGCCGCGACATGACCCAGCTTGCCCGCGACGGCAAGATGGACCCCGTCATCGGCCGCTCCTCGGAAATCGAGCGCGTCATCCAGATTCTGTGCCGACGGAACAAGAACAACCCCGTTCTGCTGGGAGAAGCCGGGGTGGGCAAAACCGCCATCGTGGAAGGACTGGCCCAGGAAATAGCCCAGGGCCACGTTCCGGAACTCCTGCGCAGCAAGAGGGTCATTTCCCTGGACCTGGCGCTGATGGTGGCGGGCACGAAGTACCGCGGCCAGTTTGAAGAACGGCTCAAGGCCGTGATGGACGAAATACGCCGGGAAGGCAACGTCATCCTCTTCATCGACGAACTGCATACCATCGTGGGCGCCGGTTCCGCGGAAGGCTCCATGGACGCCTCCAACATCATCAAGCCCGCCCTCTCCCGCGGGGAGCTCCAGGCCATAGGCGCCACCACGCTCAATGAGTACAGAAAGCACATTGAGAAGGACGCCGCCCTGGAACGCCGCTTCCAGCAGGTGCAGGTGGGGGAACCCTCCGTGGAGGACACCATCCAGATACTCGCGGGCATCCAGCCCAAGTATGAGGAACACCACAAGGTGCACTACACGAAGGAGGCCGTGGAAGCCGCTGCCAAGCTCTCCCACCGCTACCTGACGGGGCGCTTCCTGCCGGACAAGGCCATCGACATCCTGGACGAAGCCGGTGCGCGCAAGCGCGTCTCCCAGATGACCCGGCCGGACAACATCAGCCAGATGGAAACCCGCATTGAAGAACTCAAGGAGCGCAAGACCCAGGCCGTGGGCGCCCAGCTTTTTGAAGAAGCGGCCCATATCCGCGACGAAGAAAAGCAGGCAGGCAGGGAACTCCAGAACATGCTGGACGCCTGGCGCACGTCCTACGAAACCAACTATGTCCCCGTCACGGAAGAAGACGTGATGGCCGTTCTCGCCAAATGGACCGGCATTCCGCTGGCCCGGATGGAGGAAAAGGAAACCACCAAGCTTCTCCGCATGGAGGAAGAACTGAAAAGCAAAGTCATCGGCCAGGACGAGGCGGCCTCCGCCATCGCCCGCGCCCTGCGGCGCAGCCGCGCGGACATCAAGGACCCGCGCCGCCCGATCGGCTCCTTCCTCTTCCTGGGGCCCACCGGCGTAGGCAAGACCTATCTGGCGCGCAACCTGGCGGAAATCATGTTCGGCACCGCGGACGCCCTGATCCAGGTGGACATGAGCGAGTACATGGAAAAACACACCACGTCCCGCCTCATCGGTTCTCCTCCCGGCTACGTAGGCCATGACGAAGGCGGCCAGCTCACGGAAGCCGTCCGCCGCAGGCCCTACTCCGTCATCCTGTTTGACGAAGTGGAAAAAGCCCACCCGGATGTCATGAACCTGCTTCTCCAGATTCTGGAGGAAGGCAGCGTGACGGATTCCCTGGGCCGCAAGATCAACTTCCGCAACACCATCATCATCCTGACCTCCAACGTGGGGGCCGCCTCCGCCAAGAGGCAGAGCACCATGGGCTTCGGCGCCATGGCCTCCGACAAGGCGGACTACGCCGCCATGAGGGAAAAAATCCTGGAGGAAGCGCGCAAGCAGTTCCGTCCGGAATTCCTCAACCGCTTTGACGAAATCTCCGTTTTCCGCATGCTGGAACGGGACGATCTGGAACACATCGTGCAGCTGGAGGCGGACAAGCTCATCTCCCGCCTCAAGGCCAAGGACATCGCCCTGTCCCTGAGCCCGGAAGCCCTGAGCCTGATCATCAAGAACGGGTACGATCCGCAATACGGAGCGCGCCCCATGCGCCGCGCGATCGAACGCCTGCTGGAAGACCCGCTGGCGGAAGCGCTGCTGCGTGGAGACGTGAAGGCCGGAGACAAGATCGAAGCCGTGCAGACGGACGGGGCGGAAACGCTCAACTTCCTTCACATTGCCGACAAACCCGCAGAAAAGGTGAAAACGCCGCGCAAGAGGGCGCCGCGCAAACCCAAACCCAAGCCCAAGGCGGAATAATTCTTCCCTACGGAACCGGCACGCCCCCCGCATTCACCCATGCGGGGGGTTTTGCTTTTCCGGGGAATCAGGAACAGACGCTGAAAATCCTGAAAAGAAAAAGGTTCATCCTTCCGTAGTCATCACCATGACGACGTTTCCTTTGCGTACCTTGTTCGGTACGCTGCTGGCCTTATACTGCATGCATGCCGGCTACTCCCTTTCACCGGAAGAACGGGATGCGGCCCGTTCCGTCATGGAACGGACCGTCCCCGTCCTGAAAGCCGGCCCCGGCAAACTCAAGCTGGAAGCCGTCAAACAGGAAAACGGCTGTGATGTTTTTGAGACGGAGTCCTCCGGCGGGGTCCTGACCGTACGCGGCAGCAGCGGAACGGCCCTCTGCCGCGGATTTTACGATTTTCTCAAAACAAACGGACTGGGCATGGTTGCCTGGGATAACAAGGACATCCGCTGGCCGGCCCGGATTTCGGATACCCCCCGGCGCAGGGTTGCCTCCCCGTTCCGCCATCATTATTACTTCAATGCCGTCACTTACGGCTATACCATGCCCTACTGGACATGGGAACGCTGGGAGCGGGAAATCGACTGGATGGCCCTGCACGGCATCGACATGCCCCTGGCCCTGGCGGCAACGGAAGGAATTGCCGTCCGCGTATGGAAGCGTCTGGGCCTCACGCAAAAGGAAATAGATGAATTTTACACAGGTCCGGCCCATCTGCCGTGGCAGAGGATGGGCAATCTTGTCAACCATGACGGCATCCTGAACGACAACTGGCACCGGGACCAGATCGCCATGCAGCACAACATCCTCCACAGGATGAAATCCCTGGGCATGAAACCCGTCTGTCCGGCATTCTCCGGCTTTGTCCCTCAGGGAATCAGGCGCCTTTATCCGGAGGCAAAACTTCACCGTTTGGGCTGGGGCGGATGGCCTCAAAAAAACGCGGCCCATTTCCTTTCTCCGGAAGATCCCCTTTTCCTCCACATAGGGAGCCTGTACATGGAAGAATGGCAGAAGGAATTCGGAAAAAACACTTACTATCTGGCGGATTCCTTCAACGAAATGGAGCTTCCCGTAAATACGGAGGACCCGAAAACCCGCGATCAAATGCTCAGCGCATTGGGAGAACAGGTGTACCGTTCCATTTCCTCCGTTAATCCGGATGCAGTCTGGGTCATGCAGGGATGGATGTTCGGATACCAGCGCCACATTTGGAACGCGGACTCGCTGAAAGCGCTGCTCAGCAAGGTTCCGGATGATCAAATGCTTCTTCTGGACCTGGCTGCGGATTATAACAAGACATTCTGGCACAACGGGATGAACTGGGATGTATTTAAAGGTTTCTTCAACAAGCCCTGGGTGTACAGCGTTATTCCCAACATGGGAGGCAAGTGCGCGATGACGGGCGTGATTGATTTTTATGCCAACGGCCACCTGGAAGCTCTGGAATCGGCCTCTAAAGGGAAACTTGCCGGCATGGGCATGGCGCCGGAAGGAATAGAGAACAATGACGTCCTTTATGAACTGGTTACGGATGCCGCATGGCGGGACCGCAGGGAAAACGTGGAACAATGGCTGGAAAAATATTGCCGGGCCAGGTACGGGGCATGCCCGGATTCGTTAAAAACAGCCTGGAACCTCTTCCGCAGCACGGCTTACTCCAATCTGAAAGACCACCCGCGTTTCAACTGGCAGTTGAAACCCGGGTCCCGCAGCAGTTCCGTCGATACCAGTGAAGATTTTCTCCGGGGCCTGGCCTTGTTCGTCAATACGGAGGGACTGGAACATTCCCCCCTGTTCCGGCAGGATGCCGTTGAAATGGCGGTCCACTACCTTGGAATACGCATGCACGAGGCCATCCAGGCCGCCCTGGAAGCTTTGGACGAACAAAACCCTGAACATGCGGTGAAGTGCATGGCACACTTCCGAGAATATGCCCTTCAGGCGGACGCCCTTCTGGAAAGCCATCCTACGTGGCGGCTGTCACGCTGGATATCCTTTGCCCGGGCCCACGGAAAAACCGGGGAGAAAAAAGACGCCTATGAGGAAAACGCCAGACGCCTGGCCACCATTTGGGGGCCGCCCGTAAACGACTATGCCGCAAGGTTGTGGAGCGGCCTCATACGCGATTATTACCTGCCGCGCTGGGAGCATTTCTTCCAAAACAGGCTCAAAGACAAAGCTCCGGACATGGAGGCATGGGAAGAAGCCTGGGTCCATTCCCACGGAGTGAGCCCCGCGCGCCGCCCCGGCGATATCATCCGGGCATGCCGCCAATACGTCCGGGAAGCGAAACCGCTCCCTCCCTCCTTGAAAGGAGGTGGTTCAGGCTCGGCTATCGGCAACTGGACTCCGGCGGAAGTATCCACGGAATGGAAATGGGTGGCCTGGCCCGTCTCTCCGGATGACCTGAAAAACCTCCGGGGCGTCCGGTTCACGTACACGTCAGGCCGGCATGCCCTGGAAATAGAGCAGGTGGAATTAGTGGGCGACGGCAGGATGATAGACGGCCGCCGCCACGCCGGACTGGCAGGAAAACCGTCCCGGGAGAATTGTTACCAGCTCTCCCTGCCTGAAGGCGTCCACGCCAACAACGGACTGCTCATCAGGGCCAAAGTAAGAACCGTGGGAGGGAACGACTCCCGCGGAAAAATAGAGCTTTTGAAAAAGAATGACTGAGAAGGAGAAAAGGCTCCAACTTCCTCTTCACGGCCTCAGACAGGAAGCCTACATATCCAGGCGGTGCAAATTCTCCACCCTGCTGTAACCCATCTTTTTCAGGATTTCCATGGCGCGGTCCGCACGCTTGCCCGTGCGGCAATACAAAAGAAGCAGGGTATCCTTGTCCGGCACCAATTGCGGGGCCAGCGTCTCTACTTCATCCACGGGAATATTCACTGCGCCGTCCCTGTGTCTGGCATGGAATTCCTCCGGAGTCCGGACATCGATCAGCATGATCCCGTCCGCCGCCGGAGCGGGAGACACGACAGACACGGCCCGGACCTCGCGTCCCTCCGCCTGCTTCCATTTGGCCCACACGAATACGGCGGTCAATCCGGTCACCATCACCACGTAGGGCACGACGTTTCTCATCCTTTTCATCTTCCTGACGCCTGAAAACTAATCAAGTCAAATCGGAACACGGGGAAATGCGGAAAATTTCCCCTCACGCTTCATCGTCAATCACCACGGCCTGGGACGCATAGCCGAAGGCGGAGCTGCCCCACTCCACCACGTCCCCCGGCTTCAAATAGCGCGGAGGCTTCATTCCCATCCCCACGCCGCCCGGCGTGCCGGTGGAAAGAACGTCGCCGGGCCACAGCGTCATGAAGCGGGAGACGTACGCGACCAGTTCCGGCACGGGCCAGATCAGCCCGTCCGTATTGCCCTGCTGGCGGATTTCCCCGTTTACCTTCAATTCCAGGGGTACTCCGGAGCCGTCGCCCAGTTCCTCCGCGGAAATAAAGGTAGGACCCACCGGAGCAAAGCTGTCGTAGCTCTTCCCCTTGGTCCACTGGCCGCCGTGCTCAAGCTGGTTGGCCCGCTCGGAATAATCGCACATCAGGGTATAGCCGCTGATGGCGCGGGCTGCCCCCTGCGGAGTGGCGTTCTTCAACACATCCCGGATGACGACGGCAAGCTCTATTTCATAATCCAGCTTGTCGCAGCCGGGAGGGTACAGAACCACGTCACAGCAGGAAGTGATGGCGGAAGTGGATTTCAGGAAAATGGCGGGCTCCTCCACGGAGGCGCCGTCAAATTCCCTGGCGTGGTCGGCATAGCTCTTGCCCAGGCACACCAGCTTGGACGGGGAACAGGGAAGCGCCGTATCAATCATCCAGTCCCGGTCGGCGGCCTTGGCGGCCGGATTGTCCAAAAACTCCGCTATCCGCTTCATTTCCTCCCCTGTGGAATCGGTATCCCCGCAAATGCAGGCTTCCACTTCCTTCAGCACGGAATCCGCCACCAGATAAGCCTGACGGGATTCGCTCCACAGAGCCATGGTGCGCTCCGCCTGGTCATTAAGATAAAACCTGATTTTCACCTCATCACTATAGCAGGCGCCCGCAGGCTGACAAAGGCACGCCCTGTCATCCGCCTGAAACGAGGGCGCCCGGAGATTACCCGCGTAGGGCTTGCTTTCACGGAACAGGCATACTATCATATTTGCCCTTAACTGATACATATCATGTCCGACCAAGTATATTTTTTTGACACCACCCTTCGCGATGGAGAACAATGCCCCGGAGCTTCCATGAACCTCCGTGAAAAATTGGAAGTGGCCCGTCAAATGGAACGACTCGGAATGGATGTCATTGAAGCGGGGTTCCCCTGCATCTCCGACGGAGACTTTGAGGCGGTGCATACCATCGCCGCGGAAATCAAGAAATGCCGCATCGCCGGGCTGGCCCGCTGCGTCAAGGCGGACATTGAAGCGGCGGCCAGAGCCCTGGAACCGGCAGGCGACCGCGCGCGCATCCACATCTTCCTGGCTACCAGCAAGCTGCACATGCAGTTCAAGCTGAAGAAGGCGGAAACGGAAATCCTGCGCATGGCGGCGGAAGGCGTGTCCTGCGCCAAAAAATTCGTCCAGGACGTGGAATTTTCCCCGGAAGACGCCTCCCGTACGGACCTGGACTTCCTGACCAAGGTCGTGGAAACCGTCATCGACGCCGGGGCCACTACCGTCAACATTCCGGACACCGTCGGCTACACGACGCCCGACGAATTTTACCGCATCATCCGCCACCTGAAGGAAAACGTGCCGAACATCGACAAGGCCGTCATTTCCGTGCATTGCCACAACGACCTGGGGCTGGCCGTAGCCAACTCCCTGGCCGCCATCCGCGCCGGGGCCCGGCAGGTGGAAGGCACCATCAACGGCATTGGCGAACGCGCCGGAAACGTGGCGCTGGAAGAAGTCATCATGGCTTTGCGCACCCGTTCCGACCAGTTCGGCAATGTCAGGGACAACATCAACATCAAGGAAATCGTCCGCACTTCCCGCATTGTGGCGCG
The DNA here is from genome assembly GCF_001580195.1 of Akkermansia sp. KLE1798. Lineage (NCBI taxonomy): Bacteria > Pseudomonadati > Verrucomicrobiota > Verrucomicrobiia > Verrucomicrobiales > Akkermansiaceae > Akkermansia > Akkermansia sp. KLE1798. The sequence continues at coordinate 15,805 of NZ_KQ971099.1, read as the reverse complement.
CATGAGCGGCATGCAGGTGCAGCGCTCCAAGGCCATCGTGGGGGAAAACGCCTTCGCCCACTCCTCCGGCATCCACCAGCACGGCATCCTCAACTGCCGGGAAACCTACGAAGTCATGGACCCGCAGGCTGTCGGCTGGGGTTCCACGGAACTTCCGCTGACCAAGCACTCCGGACGCGCCGCCGTCAAGGCCAGGCTGGAGCAGCTGGGCCACGTGCTGACGGAGGAGGAAGTCAACACCGTCTTTGAGCGTTTCAAAAAAGTGGGTGACTCCAAAAAATTTGTCTATGACGACGACCTTTCCGCAATTGTGGACGACTCCCTGCACGCTTCCTCCGGCCTCTGGGAACTGGACTTCCTGCAATTCGTGGCAGGCAGCCACGCCCGCCCCACGGCTACGGTCGGACTGGTCAAGGAAGGGAAAAAGTTTGAAGACAGCTCCACGGGCAACGGAGCGGTGGACGCCGTCATCAAGGCCATTGAGCGCATCACCAAGCGCAAAGGCACCCTGAAGGGCTACAGCGTCAACGCCGCTTCCGAAGGCAAGGACGCCCTGGGAGAAGTCACGGTGCATGTGGACTTCGGCCTGCCCAAGCCCGTTGTGGGCAAGGGTGCGTCCACGGACGTCATCGAAGCCTCCGCCCGCGCCTATCTGAATGCGGTCAACCGCTTCATCCGCATGGAAAACATGCCCCGGCCCGCAGATGCGGACAAGGGAGCCATCTGACCAGCGGCCCTTGATTCCTTCCCCCTGCCCCCGGCGGCGGGGAGGGAACCGTCCTTCCCCGGACAACAAGCTATTTGCTTGATTCCGGGTATTTGCCATGCCATAAACATCCGCCCCCCTGAAAACACTGTACACGCCCATGAAAATACCATTCCTCCTGTTGTGCCTGGCCTGCGGCGCCATGGCCGCGCCTTCCGCCAAAAAACAGCCGGACGCCACCAAGCCGCTCCCGCCCCTGGAAAAAGCGACCATCTCCATTGACGGCCATCCCGAAAGTGTGGCCGCGGACGACCAGGGCAACATCTACTTCACCTCCATCGGAGCCAAACTTACGCCCACGGAAGAAGACAAGGACGGCTATCTGGGCGTCATTCCCTACGGTTCCACGGAGCCTAAAAAGATCACGGACGTGGACACCCTGAACGCTCCCAAGGGGCTTCTGTACAAGGACGGCTTCCTGTACTGCACGGACATCAGCATGGTTTACAAGGTAGACGCTAAAACCGGCGCCATAGAAGGGTACGTGGACTTGTCCCCCTCCCGCATGAAATTCCTCAATGACCTGGCCTTCATCAACGGCAGGCTCATGGTTTCCTCCACGGACACGGACCAGATATTTTACGTGGATACGGAATCCAAATCCTACGGGGAGCTAGTGACCAAACAGCCCATCCACAAGCCGAACGGGCTGGCCTGGGACCCGGAAAGAAAAGTCATCTACGTCTGCGAATACGCCACGGATGAAAAAGGCAAGCCCAGCGGAAGGCTCCTTTCCGTAAACCCCATTTCCCGCGAGGTAACGGAACTCTCCAAGGAACGGGGACAGTACGACGGCCTGGCCTACCGCGACGGCGCGCTCTACTACAGCGACTGGTCCCAGGACAAAAAGCCGGAAGCCATACGCAGGCTGGACCTGAAGACGGGCCGTTCCGCCCCCGTAGCCACCGGCCCCATTGAAGGGACGGCGGACTTCATCCTGTACGGTCCCATGATCGTGGCACCGGGCATGACTGAAAAGAAAATCCACATCATGCCCATTGGCGGGAAAAAATAACTGCCCCGCCGCAATCTGCACCACGCCTTTCAAGTCCGCCCGTGGCATCTGCCGCGCTGGCGGGCTTTTTCAATTTACGGCTTGAAGTGAACGGAGGATGCGTTTAGGTAATGGGGATATGAGCAAGATTTCAGACCAAATCATGGACGGCATGAAAACCGCCATGAAAGCCAAGGACAGCGTCACCCTCAACACGTTGCGCGCCCTCAAGACGGCCATGACGAATGCCGCCATCGCCAAGGGAGGCCTGGGCACGGAGCTGGACGAGGCGGAGGAACTGGCCGCAGTCCGCAAGCAGATCAAGCAGCGCGAGGACTCCGCGCAGCAGTTCCGCTCCGCCGGACGCCAGGAACTGGCCGACAAGGAGGAAGCGGAAATCACCGTACTCAAGCAATTCATGCCTGCGGAACTCGGCAGGGAGGAAGTGGAAGCCATCCTGGAAACCGCCATGCAGGAAACCGGGGCCTCCGGCAAAAAGGACATGGGCCGGGTCATGAAGCTCATGCAGGAACGTACCGCGGGCAGGTTCAACGGCAAGGAACTGGCCCAAATGGTATCCGCCAGACTGTCATGAGCTGCTGCGCCGCCATCATTGTGGCGGCCGGGTCTTCCCGGCGCGCCGGATTTGACAAGCTGCTGGCCCCGCTGCACGGGGTCCGCGTGCTGGAACGCAGCATCCGCGCCTTTGCCAATTGCCGTGAAGTCTCGGAAATCGTCGTGGTCTGCCCGGAAGAACGCTTCCATGCCATTGACGCCGCAGACCTGGAAGCGGGCATTCCCATCACCCGCATGGACGGAGGGGCGGAACGCCATGAATCCGTGCAGAACGGACTGGCCGCCCTGCTTTACACACCGGAGCTGGTGGCCGTGCACGACGGTGCGCGCCCCCTCATCACCGTCGAGCAAATCTCCCGCTGCATCCAGACAGCCAGGGAATGTGGAGCGGCGGCCTCCGCCCGCCCCGTCACGGACACGCTGAAAAGAGCGGACTCCGAACGTTTCACGCTGCCCGAACAGGTAAACAGGGAAGGCCTCTGGTGCATGGAAACTCCACAGGTATTCCAATACTCCCTGTTGCTGGACGCCTATGTGGAAGTCTCCGAACGGGACATCCGGGTGACGGACGAAGTCACTGCCCTCCAGCTCATCGGCCATCCCACGCGCCTGGTGCACAACCACGAGCCCAACCCTAAAATCACCTGGCCGGAAGACATCTCGCACGCTGAAATGCTGCTGGAACTCACGCAACGCCGCAATGACTCATGACCAGCCTGCTATGTACAGAACCGCGCACGATCCTCATCCTGGGCACGGGTTATCTGGGCCGGGCCCTGGCCGAACGCCTGCGGGAAGCCGGGCACATTCCCCTTACGGCGGACATTGACCCGAAGCAGGCCATCTATGAAGCGGACATAACGGACTCCGCCTCCATGCACAGACTGGCGGCGCGGATTCCGGAACCGTGCCTCATCGTCATGTGCGCCAGCACGCGGGGAGGCGGAACGGAAGCCTACCGCAACCTGTACACCCGGGGGGCGGAAAACACGCTGGAAGCATTCCCCGGAAAACCGGTTATCTTCTGCTCAAGCACTTCCGTGTACGGCATCACGGACGGCCGCTGGGTCACGGAGGAACACAACGTCTATCCTACGACGGAAAAAAGGCGTCTTCTTCTCCAGGCGGAACAAGCCGTTCTGGCCGCCAAGGGAACCGTCGTACGTCTGGCGGCCCTCTACGGTCCGGGACGCTGCATCCTGGTCTCCGACTATTGCGCCAAGGGAGCCGCGCTGCCCGGCAACATGGACAGATGGATGAACTACATCCACAGGGACGACGCCGTTTCCGCCCTGTTCCTGCTGTGCACGCTCCGCCACCCGCCCCGCGGCATCTACAATGCGGCGGACCGTACACCCATGCAGCTGAGTGAAATCTACGCCTACCTCTCCGGGCTGCTCGGCATTCCGGCTCCCCCTCCGTCCCCGCCGCGTTCCGGAGGCCGCCGCGGAGACACCAGCCAGCGCGTCTCCTGCGCCCGCCTTCTGTCCCTGGGCTGGGAACCGCTCTACCCAAGTTTTGCGGACGGCGTGCACAACGTTCTGGAAGCTCTGGAAGAATAACCCTGCTTCCGTTGGCCGCTGTCCTGGTTGCCGTCTTGCAGGCCTGACGCATTGAACGCTCCTTTTAACATTCCCGCAGGCTCCGGAACCGTTCTCCGAAAAAAGATACGTTCTTCAAAGCCATTTTCCCGTTAAAACCGGACTGCCCGAAATGACCATCACAAGCACGGCTTCCGCACCCGTTCCGCATTCTCCCCATGAACGGCGCTTCTTCCGTCTCATTCCGTGGGGCATGGCCCATACCGAGCTGATGCTCTGGATAACGGGAATGGCCGTAACCCTGGCCGGGCAAAACGGTCATCCGGCTGTCCATTCCCGGCTTTTGGAAATCAAACCTTCTCTCTACGTCTCCGGACTGCTGGCTGTTCTCCTTGCCGCGGGTTGCCATACCTGCCGCCGCTGCCGCAGGATGCAGCCCCTCCTTTCCCCCCGCATGACAACCTTCTGCGTAGCCGCCTTCATGCTGGGCCTGCTCTCCTTCCTCCTTTACGCTGGACTGACAGCCTCCTATGCGCCGCCGGACAGCGCCTTCTCAAAACTGGAAATTCCCTCCGTTTATATCCATGAATTTTCCGGGGGCGCCCTGGTGTTCAGCCTGGTTCTTCCCCTGGGCCTCCTTTCCCTGGCCGCTTCTCTTCAGGCCTCCAGAAATCATGTACCCGGAATCAAAGACATTTTGGCAGTCTTGTGGTGCCTGCTGGTTCCATTCCTGTGCATCTTCCTCCTCCGTTCACCGGAACCGGAAGGGAAAGGCTATTCGGCACCCTTTCACGAGCAGAAGCTTCCAATAAACAAAGAGGCGTCAGGCTTCATTCGCGGACTCTCTCCGCGTCAGGAAAACACGGTTTCTCCGCCGAACGGAGCCCGGACAACGTCCGATGCACGGCGTCAGTATCCCTGACCGTCCCCTTTCTTGACTTGCACGGCGGGAACAGGCACAATCCTGCGCGCCATGCGTATCATTACAGGACTTCAACCCAGCGGCAAGCTGCACATCGGCAACTACTTCGGAGCCATGGAACCTGCCGTCCGCATGCAGGACCGCGGAGAATCCTACTACTTTCTGGCGGATTACCACGCCATGAGCACCGTACACGACGCAGACACCCTGCGCGAAAACTGCAAAAATCTGGCGACGGATTTCCTGGCCGTGGGGCTGGACCCGGAAAAATGCGTCTTCTTCCGCCAATCTTCCGTGCCGGAAGTCAATGAACTGGCCTGGATACTCAGCACCGTATGCCCCGTAGGGCTGCTGGAGCGCTGCCACTCCTACAAGGACAAGATAGCCAAAGGCTTTTCCCCCAGCAACGCCCTCTTTACCTATCCCGTGCTGATGGCTGCGGACATCCTGATGTATGACTCCGACCTGGTGCCCGTAGGCAAGGACCAGAAACAGCATCTGGAAGTCACCCGCGACCTGGCCGGCAAAATGAACGAGCAATTCGGGGAAGGAACCTGCAAGCTGCCGGACGCCCTCATTGCGGAAAGCACCGCCATCGTCCCCGGGCTGGACGGTCAGAAAATGAGCAAAAGCTACAACAACACGCTCCCCATCTTCGGGGAGGAAAAAGCCACCCGCAAGCTCATCATGAGGATTCCCACGGACTCCACCCCTGTGGAAGAGCCGAAGCCGACGGAAAACTCCATCATCCTCCAGCTCTACAAGCTTTTCGCCTCCGCGGAAGGCTATGAAGACATGGTCCGCGACTTCCGGAACGGAGGCTGCGGCTACGGCGACTTCAAAAAACGCCTCTTTGACGCCTACTGGGAATACTTCCGCGCCGCGCGGGAACGCCGGGCGGAGCTGGAAGCCAGCCAGGACTACGTGCACCAGGTACTGGAAAACGGCGCAAGGAAAGCGCGGGGAACGGCCTCCGTGGTGCTGGACCGGGTGCGCCGGGCCGTGGGCCTGATTTGAAGGCGGAGGGAAAATGCCGCGAAACGCCGGGAAAAACACGTTTTTTAGTGGTATGGAAAACCACGGAATGCTATACAGGAGTATATGAAGAATATTCTGGTCGCCATCGATTTTTCCAACGCTACGGATGCCGTCATTCACCAGATCGGCAAACTGGCCTGTCCCAACGACAGCATCATCCACCTGCTCCACATCGTGGAACCCAGCATCTGTTATGAAGTCTCCGGCGTTCTCCCGGATGAAGTCCCCGTTCCGGTCATGGACCAAACGGAGGAAAACGAAGTCATACACATTGCCAAAAACCACCTGAAGAAAACGGCTGAAAAGCTCTCCCGGCTGACGGACGCCACCATCATCCAGGCGGTGGAGGACGAATTTGAAATCAGTGAAGCCGTCATCAATTACGCCGAAAAACACAACATAGACATGATTGTGGTAGGCAAGCACAACCACGGCTTCCTTTCCACGGTCTTCCTTGGCAGCGTAGCCAGTTCCGTGATGCGCAAATCACCCGTGCCCGTGCTGGTGGTTCCCGTCACCAAGGAAGAGGAGTAGGCGCAAAAAACCGGGCAGATACCGTTCCCTTTCATGATAACCATACTATTTATAGGCGATGTGGTCGGAGAACCCGGACGCACCGCCTTGAAGCATGCCCTCCCCGGGCTCAGGGAAGCGCACGGAGCGGACTTTGTCGTGGTCAACGGGGAAAACGCCGCCGCCGGGCGCGGCATCACGCCCAGGCTGGCGCAGGAGCTGCTCCAGGCCGGGGTGGACGTCATCACCACCGGAGACCATGTCTGGGACCAGGTGGAGCTGGCCCCGTGGCTGGACACCGAACCGCGCGTGCTGCGCCCAGTCAACTACCCCGAAGGCACGCCGGGACACGGCAGCGTCGTGAAGGAAACGCCCAAGGGAAAAGTGGCGGTCATGCAGGTCCAGGGGCGCTCCTTCATCCAGCCGCCGCTGGAAAACCCTTTCCTGATCTCGGAAAAAGAGGCCCAAAGGCTGAGAAATGAAGAACATGTCCAGGTAATCCTGGTGGACATGCATGCGGAAACCACCAGTGAAAAAATCTCCACCGGATACAATCTGGACGGCTTGGTTTCCGCCGTCATCGGAACCCATACCCACGTGCAGACGGCGGACGAAACCATCCTGGAACACGGAACGGCCTACCTGACGGACGCCGGCATGTGCGGTCCCGCCGTCGGCGTGCTGGGGCGGGAGCGGGAACCCATCCTCAAGCGGTTCCGCACCTCCATGCCTGCCAAATTCCCCGTAGCCGGCTGGCCCGTGCGCCTGTGCGGCGCGGTCATCCGCGTGGATGAGGAAACCGGGAAAGCCCTGGACATCACCCGCATCAGCCAAATCGTGGAAAAACCGGCTTCCTGACCATGTACGACGTGCCTCCCCGCCTGCTACCGCCCCCGGCCATGATCCTCTGCGGATACCCCATGGAAAGACATGGTTCCACACCACTTTTCCGGCGCCATGCAGTCACGCCAACGCCGGAAAGGCAGAAAGCTCCGTTTGCTCCCTCCACCGGTCTTCATTCCTTCTACCCTGCCCCATGAACTATGAAGCCAGATTCGGCGGCATAGGCCGCCTGTACGGAACCAGAGGGCTGGACATACTCCGGAACTCCCGCATGGCCGTCGTCGGCATTGGAGGGGTAGGTTCCTGGGCGGCGGAAGCGCTGGCGCGTTCCGGCGCAGGCACCATCATCCTGATGGACCTGGACGACCTTTGCGTTACCAACACCAACCGGCAAATCCACGCCCTGGGAACAACCATCGGGCAATCCAAGACGGAAGCCATGGCGGCCCGCATCAGGGACATCAACCCCGAAGCGGAAATCATCACGCTGGACAACTTTTATACGGAAGCCAATGCGGAAAAACTCTTCGGGCCCGCGCCGGACGTCATCATTGACGCCATTGACTCCCTCTCCCCCAAGGCGCATCTCATCGCCTCCTGCTACCGCAGCAAACAGCCTCTCATCACCTGCGGCGGAGCCGGTGGGCGGACAGACCCGTCCAGAATAGAAATTGCCGACCTCTCCCGGACCAAGGGCGACCCCCTGCTCTCCAGCCTGCGCACCAAACTCAAAAAAGACTATGGCCTCCCGCTGGGGGAAAAAAAACGCAAGCTGAAAATCCCCTGCGTCTTCTCCCAGGAAACTCCCGTCTATCCTACCTGTGATGGAGAAACCTCCTGCTCGCGCGATCCCGGCTTCCAGGGGAAAATGGGCTGCGACGCCGGCTTCGGCTCCATCACGCACATCACCGGCACCTTCGGCTTTTTTGCGGCATCATCCGCCATACAAATGCTTCTGAACAAAAAAACAACATCAGTACAACCATGAACAAACGCCTGCTCCCCCTCCTCGGGGCCGTCATCCTTCCCATGCTCAGCCAGTGCAACTCGCTGGAAAAGGATATAGCCGCCATCAATGCCCGCAACATGGAAATAGCCCGGGAGCCGAGGGGCAACTACTTCGTAGGCCGCCGCTACCATGTACCGTCAACGCGCTTCTGGGGTTACCTGCGCCAGCCGGGCCAAACCTGGAGAACAGCCCAGCTCGTCATCATGGACGAAAGCGCCTGCCGCACGCCGGACCGCCTGCCGGAATACGCCGGGAATCCCCGCTACGCCTTTGACAACAACTACGAATACAGGGTCTATGGCAAATTCACGGGCAAGTACGGATACGAACCCAACACCAACCTGAAGCTCCCCATCTTCAAGCCCACCAAATTCGAACAACTCAACACGGACCCTGGCTGGCTCTTCAAGCCGTCGGAAAAATACGACAAAAAAACCGTCTCCCTGCGCCCGGGCATCATGCCGCTGACTTCCGTTCCGGCCCGGTGACGGAAGGTATTCCCGTAAAAATGGAAGAGGCGGATAAAAAAGAAGAAAAAAGCTTGATCTATTCGCCTCCCTGCGCTAAAAACTCCCCGCCTTCAGGCGCCCATGCTCGGGTGGCGGAATTGGTAGACGCGCTAGACTAAGGATCTAGTGTCGATAAGACGTAGGGGTTCGAGTCCCCTCTCGAGCACCAAACTTTTCATACCGCAAGTTACTGTTTATCAGTGCTTGCGGTTTTTGTTTGTTGAAACTGCAAGACAATAAAACGGCTTTTAAAGGAATGGCTTTTCGGGCACGCAGCATATTTGAGACGAAAAGAAGCCTTCTCCCGCATGAGCAGAAGAGGGCCGGCAACTATTTCCAAGTTGAAAACGGTTCAGGAAAGACTGACGGGACTGTTGTATTTGCAGTTGGTTTCCATATGCCGGGAATACATCAGGTAATCTACAACAGCGTAGTCCAGGGGGGTGAGCCCGTAAACATGGCATAGGCTTCTTCCGCATTATTGCGGCCTGAGGCGGTGTCTTTGGCAGCTAGGAAGGCGTCTCCCAGTGGCGGACAGTTTTTTCTCTCTGCTGCAAGAAAGCCCTATCGACAAAGAAAACTGTAAACTCCTGCCAAACAACGATAGCATTCACATTGTAGCTACGACTTCCCGGGATTGTACTGGGGTACGCTTCCTCTGCTGTACATGTTACTGTCAAACAGCCACAGTTTTCAGACACTCCGTTTACTTGGGAACAGAAGCAAACGGTTTTCCGCCGTGCGGCTTGCCGTCTTTACGCTGGGTGAAGACCTTCCCGTTGAAGGCTTAATTGTCGTTACAAAAAAGCCCGCTTCCCGGAACCAAACCGGGAAACGGACGTGATCAGAAAGCCGAAGACCTTCTCTCAACAAAGGGTATGTCAAAAGAAAAAAATCAGCTTTCTTTCAGGGATACCTGTGCCCATCGCTCGCATGCCTATCGGAAAGAATTTCCGAACACATCAAGCGTTTTTTTCTCTCTTCAAGTAAAAGGTCAGAGAACCTACTGTGCCAGTAGCACCAGGTTTTGATGTAAAAACGGTTGCTGTCGTCACCAGCTCCCATCCCTGCTCACCCAATTGGTTGAGTGTGGTTAAGATTGCACTCGCAGTCTGGGTAGAGGCATTGATTGTGGTATATTCGTACTTCATTGTATTGTTTTTCTATCTGCCTTGTTGATTTCCCATTCCGGCCAGGCAGAAACCGAAGAGGGAATGACTCCGGAAAACATATTTCCTTTCATCGATTTCATTTCTAGCTTATTTCTGAAAAATCACCTATGAAAATAAAATATCCGCAATATATGCCTAAAATAATTAAGAACCAGGACGATTGGACAGCCGTTTCGAAGCCATCCCCAGTAAAACTGCGGCGAAGCTCTACACCGTCTGCACGTGGATACCATTGATTTTTCTACAAGCACCGTTTCGTCCCCCAGGTTTTTGTGGAAGAAGTGGCTGGCACCTTTGCCAAAGTGATTAAGCTTGGCAAGGTAAGGCGCTTGGGACATGTGCGAGATCAATACTGATACAATCTGCAAAGCTCACTTCATACGGCCCTTGGCCGCCATTCATTCAGAAGGAATACCATCTCATGCACCGGAATGTGGTAAAACGGCGTTCCGGACTTTTGACTTTCTCAAATTCCATCCCGGATTTCTTCAGGCACATCAAGTATTGGAGTACATAATACCTTTTAATTCAGATACTTCTGAAATCAACAGGCATATGTCATCCGACGTTGAATCGAATCGATCTTCCATAGAGGCATTATGTCACTTCCAGTCACTGGAAGGGAAGATATTTATGCCACACCGCAGGACCATTCCAAATCTCCATCATCCTTTTCAGGAACACCGCAGAGAATCCTCACAGATTTACATGAACCGGGTGTTCCCATTTCCTATCCACAAGCATCCAGTGGCAAATCAGCAGGGCTTCCCTAGCGAGCCCCATTCAACGGCTCTCTTTCCGTGAACCGGCAAGGAAGACTTTTGTTAACGGGAAAACAAGAAAAGAAGCCGCTGCCAAACAGCTCCTATCTATCGTTTTGACGGAGAATCCTAGCTCAAGAAACTGTATTGGAGGAGATTTTCAAACGCCCACGGCCATCAGGGCGGCGATTTCTTCCCGGACAGGCATGGAACGGATGGCTCCCTTGCGCGTCGTGACGATGGAGGCGGCGGCATTGGAGAATAGGAGCATGTCCGCAAGCTGCCGTTCCGTCAGGTTTTCCAGCCCCGTTTCCAGAATCCAGTCCAGGCAGGAGCCAAAGAAGGCGTCTCCGGCCCCTGTCGTATCAATGGTCTTGACGTTCAGGAAAGTAGGCTGGTGCACAAGAGTGCTCCCATAGCTGGCCCAGCTTCCTTCCCTGCCCCCCGTTACAAGAATGAGGCGGAGGTTGCCGAATTCTTTTTTTAGCGCATCAAGTCCTTCTTCCATGGAGGCACAGCCGGTGAGGAAGTGGAGCTCCTCCTTTTCTATTTTCATGACGCTGCACACGCCGCAGCCATAGAGCATTTGCTCCCGGGCCAGTTCCAGGCTGGGCCAGAGGGGAGGCCTGAGATTGGGATCAAAGGAGACCAGGGAACCTTTTTCCTGCGCGCGGCTGACGGCATGCCGGGTGGCGCGGCGCACATCGTCGTGCGTCATGGAGATGGTTCCAAAGTGGAAGATGCGCGTGTTTTCCACCAGGGCCATGTCCACTTCTCCGGAAGTCAGCTTCATGTCGGCGCCTGGATTGCGGTAAAAGGAAAAGTCACGGTCTCCCTGTTCGTCAATCTGAACGAAAGCAAGCGTCGTGTTGACTTCACGGGAAGAGACCAGCCCCGAATCGTCAATACCCGCCTCACGAAGGGTGTTCCGGAGCATTTTGCCGAACATGTCATGGCCCACCTTGCCGATGAAAGCGGTCCTGCGGCCCAGTTTGGCGAGCATGGACAAAACATTGCACGGAGCTCCCCCGGGATTCGCCTGGTAAACGGGCAGCCCCTGCCCGCTCATTCCGCAAGGGGTAAAATCCACCAGCAGTTCTCCGAGAGCGATAACGTCGTACATGTTTTTGAGGTATTAAGGTGGCTTTTCCGGCACGGATAAAAGCCGGAAAGTATGGCAAGCATAGAATGTCCCGCGCATGCGGGAAAAGAAAAAAGAGGCTCATTCCAGTCATGCCGGAAAGGGGCTCATTCCCGGCGTTCCTTCCTCCGGCAAACCGTGCCGGGAGAAATTCCGGAAAGTTACCTTCTCCAGGCGCCAGGCGGGCATTTATGGACCGGCTGAATACCGGAAAAGTCTGGCATATCCCTAACATACGCTTCCCGGGAAGTGCCCATTAGAGTGAGACAGCAAACAGGATACCACATTTCAACACGATGAAAAAGGAACTGCAAAGACACGGTAAAGCGAAGATTCCGGGAGCCCCGGTCCCCTATGACAGAACAAGGATTCAGCCGGGGATTGTGCATATAGGAGTGGGCAATTTTCATCGGGCGCATGAAGAGTTTTACACGAACCAGCTTCTGGGCATGGGAGGCCGCGAAGAATGGGGGATTTACGGAGTGGCCCTGCTGCCGCAGGACGAGCCCCTTTACAAGGCACTGAAGAGCCAGGACGGTCTTTATACACTGACGGTCTGCGGGCGCGACGGCAAGGACGAGTTTTACGAAATAGGTTCGCTGGTGGACTTGGCATGGGGGCCGGAGAATCCCCAAAGCGTGATTGACAAAATCGCGGATCCACGGATGAAAATCATCACGCTGACCATTACGGAGGGCGGCTACAATATTGACAAGGAAACCGGGGAATTCATGCTCGGCAGCAAGGATGTGAAGCATGACCTGGAACATCCCGGCCATCCCCGGACGGTCTTCGGCTTCCTGGCCGCAGGATTGCGGAAAAGGCGGAAAAACGGAGCAGGCCCCATAACGGTTCTATCCTGCGACAACCTCCAGCACAATGGGAACACGGCCCGGAAAGCGTTTATTTCCTTTATCGAGGCCCAGGACCCCGAACTGGCCCGGTGGGTGGAAAAAAACGTCACGTTCCCCAACAGCATGGTGGACCGCATCACGCCCGCCGTTACGCCGGACGACGTCAAACGGCTGAACGCGCAAAGCGGCGTGGAGGATGCCGCCCCCGTATATTCCGAGGATTTCATCCAGTGGGTGATTGAGGATGATTTCATCGCCGGGCGGCCGGACTGGGAAGCCGTGGGCGTGGAGTTTACAGACGATGTTTCCGCTTATGAGAATATGAAGCTCAGCCTGCTGAACGCCTCCCATTCCCTGCTGTCCTACCCCGCCTTCCTGGCCGGGTACCGCCGGGTGGACGAGGCGGTGGGGGACGAGAGATTTGCCCGCTATCTGCGCCTTTTCATGGACCGGGATGCCGGCCCCTATGTTCCGGCCCCGGGAAATACGGATTTGGAGCTATACAAGAAAACCCTGCTGGAGCGCTTCGGCAACAAGGCCGTCAGCGACCAGATCAGCCGCCTGTGCTTTGACGGGGTTTCCAAGATTCCCGTGTATGTGATGCCCGTGTTAACGAAGATGATCAGGGATAACGCCGATTTCGAACGCCTGGCCTTTTTCATTGCCGCGTACCGCCATTACCTGAAGCACGGAAAGGACGACCGGGGACAGGCTTATGAAGTGAACGAGCCCTGGCTGACGGAGGAGGACCGGAAGCTGATCGCCAGTGACGATCCTCTGGATTTCCTCGCCCTCTCCCCCTTCCGGAGCACGGATTTGAAGGTGGCGGACAAGTTCGTCAACCAGTACCGCAACATGGTGGAAAAGCTGGAAGAAGACGGCGTGCTTTCCGTTCTGGAAAAAATGGTTCTCCCCTAGTCATACCGGCACTTCATGCCGTCCGGACTGAGGTATGGGCGGCATGAAGATGCTGCCGCCCTCTTCTTACTCCCTGCCATTCCCAGCCCTTTTCCCTTTTATGGAATCACCGCCGCATCCACGCCTGGGACCCTTCCTGGCCCTGACGTTCATTTACTTTCTCGTCGGGTTCCTGACGACCGTGAACGGCCAGTTTCAAGGGCCTTTGCAAAGCGCCTTCCTGTCGGACGCCGGAACCCTGAAGAATACGTTTATCACGCTGATTCCCTTTTTCTTTTTCCTGGCGTATCTGGTGAACGGGAATATCGGTTCCCGCTGGATCAACCGCTACGGCTACAAAACGGCGCTGATACGGGGGCTTTTGTTCATGGTGCTCGGACTGGCCGTGTTTTTTCTCTCCGCCTGGTTCACCGTCCGTTACGGGGACCTGCACCTGACGATCGCCGGGGCTGAAATCCCCTACGGCTATTTTATTTTCCTGGCGGGCTCGTATGCCATGGGCACCTCCGCCACACTCCTGCAGGTGGTCATCAATCCCTACGTGACCTCCTATGAATTGAAGGGAACCCAGCCGGTCCAGCGCCTCAATATCGTCTGCGCCGTGAATTCATTCGGAACGACGATCGCGCCGTTTTTCGTGACTGGCGTCCTGTTTGCCGGGCTGCCGATGGAAAACGTCCATGTACGGCAGCTGATGACGCCCCTGCTGATCCTGGGAGTCCTCATCGCCTTGATCACCCTGGTGACGAAACGCCTTTACCTGCCCGACCTCCGGGACACGACGGCCGGAGAAGGCGAAAAACTGGAACGCAGCATCTGGTCCTTCCGCCATTTGACGCTGGGCGTCATCGCCATTTTCTTTTACGTGGGCGCGGAGGTTTCCGTGGGAATCAACGTGAACCTGCATGCGCTGGAACTCGGCAATTCGGATTCGCCCCTGCTGTTTCTGGGCTCCAGCAATCTGGTCGTGTGGGGAGTGGACCTGGGCATTCCCGCCCTGCTGGCCTCCCTGTACTGGGGCGGCCTGATGGTGGGGCGCATTGTTTCCGGCTGGCTGAGCCATATTTCCCCCCGCGTCCAATTGACGGCGGCTACCTCCGCGGCGGCCCTCCTGACACTCTTCGCCATTTATACCCATAACCTGTGGGTGCTGGTTTCGGTGGGGCTGTTTCACTCCGTCATGTGGGGGTGCATTTTCACGCTCGCTACCGTGGGACTGAAAAAATACACCGCCAAGGCTTCCGGCATCTTCATGATGGGCGTGTTCGGCGGGGCTGTTTTCCCTTTCTTCCAGGGTGTTCTGGCGGATTCGCTGGGAAGCTGGCGCTGGTCATGGATGCTTGTTTTTCTCTGCGAACTGGTCATGCTGGCTTACGCTCTGGCAGGCTCCCGCGTCAGAAAGCAGGATCTTCCGGAAGAAACGGATTAAAAGGAACGGCAACCGGATGCCGCACGCCGGCACAGAGACGCTCCGGTGAAAAGGTGTTTCCAGATATTATCCGGGGATTGACGCCGCAGGCAATTGAAGCGTTTCCCCGCCCATTAATGCCATTTATTCCGTATTTTTCTTCATGCCGGCCTTCCCATCCTGTAGCATGAGCCCATGCAAGAGAGAAGCAGCGGCTTTCAATGGCCCGCAGAGTGGACCCCGGATATTCTCGCTACCCTGATGTTTGTGGTGCGGGACGGGAAGATTCTCCTGATACGCAAGAAGAGGGGGATAGGAGCGGGGAAGGTGAACGGCCCCGGCGGCAAGTTCGAGCCGGGGGAGACGGCTCTTCAATGCGTTCTGCGGGAAGTCCGGGAGGAACTGCGGATTGACGTAACGGACGCCCGGGAAATGGGCGTGCTTAATTTTTCCTTTACCTGCGGAACCATTCCGGAAATCCGCTGCCATGTGTTCATGGCTTCCTCCTTCACGGGGACCCCCTCGGAAACGCCGGAAGCGGAGCCTTTCTGGTCTCCCGTAGAGGAGATTCCCTACGACCTCATGTGGCAGGACGACCAGCACTGGCTCCCCGCCATGCTCCTAGGCAAACGGTTCCAGGCGTTTTTCACGTTCGAGGGGGACAGAATGCTGGATTATTCCCTGGAAACGGAAGAGGAATAGCCACACCCGTTTCCACCGTTCCTGGTTATTCGGCTTTCCGCTCGCGGAAATACGGCGGGAAGAAGCGGTTTTCACGAGCCGCAACCGGCATTCCAACATTCCGGCCTCTTTCCCCTCTTTCCCCTCTTTCCCCTCTTT
>NZ_KQ971098.1:0-15752 GCF_001580195.1 Akkermansia sp. KLE1798 | reverse complement strand
GCCGTGTTGGCGTGCCGAGAAGTCTACTAAAACATACCTATTTGTCAATATATTTTGAATCGTTTTTTCATACTTCCTGTCAACATTTTCATAATGCACTGATTATGAATAAAATAATTTTTCAATTTTTTTGAACGTTTTTTCAACTGACCTGCGTGCAAGCTGACAAAATGACTGCCGGGGGTGAATTTGCCATCTCTTCAAAAGCCCGTGGCATGAACATTCATCCTCCGTTTCTTGTCTAATCGCGCATGAAGCATCAGGAAATCCACTTGCCAACGCCCGACCCGGAGCATCCCTATGCCGGGGACGGACGTTACCGCTTTCCGGATATCAACGGCATGAACCTGCTGGGAGACAATGTTTCCCTGCCGCCCATCATGCCCAAGAGCTTTCATATCATGCTCACCGTCTTTCATCCGGAGGCGCTGTACAGCATGAAAACATGGCTTCCCTTCTGCGAAGACCTGCACAAGCAGTACAAGCACACGCCCACTCCGGTGGAATACAGGATTTTGCTGGTTCTCCAGCCTCCTCCCATAGAAGGGGACGTTCCGGCCTTCACCCAGGCTCTGGGCGATATTCCCGATTTTTACATGAAGACCAATTCCCTGATCTCCTATTACGACCAGGCTTTTGTCCGCAGAAGGCTTTCCCTTCACAAAAAGGCGGAAACGGCCATCGTCCTGCTGGACGGCAATGGCAATATCATCTGGAAGGACGACGGAACGTTCAATCCCACCCGCGCCGAACATTTGCAGGTGATTCTGGACACGCTTTCCCCGCTGGCGCCAAAGACAAAAACGCATTAGGGAACGGAAGCCCCTCCTTCTGCGTTCCGGCCCCCCGTCCCTGAACGGCGCGGATCGCGCCATTTACCGGCGTTCCGCACGGGAAGTTTGCGCCGCCGTTCATTTCTTTGCAGACCATTCCGGAAGAACCTGCCAGGAATTTGGGGAACCAGGAAGGAGTGTCTTCTTCGTTTCATCTTCACTTTCCGTTTGTGCTTCCATCCGGAATGCTCCATACTGGCCGCATGCCTACCATTTCGCTAGCTCTTGGAGAGCGTTCTTATGATATTCATGTGGAAAACGGCGCACTGGACCGCGTAGGGGAGTTTGCCTACCGTGCGGGGCTGGACGGCAAAATAGCGATTGTCACGGACACGAACGTGGCCCCTCTGTACGCGGAGCGCGTCAGGAAATCCCTGGAAAGCGCGGGCTTCATGCCCAGCCTGCATGTCGTGGATGCGGGAGAAGCGTCCAAAAGTATGCAGCAGGCGGAAGAGTTGTGTTCCGAACTGGTACGGGCAGGCATTGACCGCACCGGCTGCATAGCCGCACTGGGCGGGGGTGTGGTCGGGGACCTGGCCGGATTCGTGGCCGCCATTCATTACCGGGGCATTCCCTTCATGCAGATTCCCACGACGATCGTCGCGCAGGTGGACAGTTCCGTGGGCGGCAAAACCGCCGTCAACATTCCGGAAGGCAAAAATCTGGTCGGGGCCTTTCACCAGCCGTCCGTCGTCGTCATTGATCCCACCACCCTGGTGACGCTGGACCGCCGCACCCTGGCGGAAGGACTGGCGGAAGCCGTCAAGCATGCCGCCATCAGGGACGCCTCCATGCTCCATGACCTGAAACGCCTGGGACCGGAGCTTTCCATCGGTTTTTCCCTGGATACCATTGCCAGGCTGCCGGACCTGATTGCGCGGAATGTGGCCATTAAGGCCCGCATCGTGGAACATGACGAACTGGAAACCCAGGGCATCCGCGCCCTGCTCAACTTTGGCCACACGATCGGCCACGGCATTGAGGCGGCCGTTCCCTATGGAACCATCCTGCATGGGGAAGCCGTCGCGCTGGGCATGCGTGCGGCCCTGTTCCTGAGCGAGCGGAAAGCGGGACTAAGCGCGTCGGACGCCAAGAAAATACTCTCCGCCCTTCAGGCGCTGGACCTGCCCCTGACCCTTCCGGAAGGAATGGATACGGAACTGGTGCTCGACAAAACAGCCTCCGACAAGAAATTCCGTGCCGGAGCCATCCGCTTCGTCCTGCTCACGAAGGCGGGGGAAGCCGGCATTTCCAAAAAAATCACGCGGGAAGACATGGCGGAAGCCATTGAAGAACTGCGCCGTCCCCTGGCCTGACGAGTTCTTTCTCCGCTACCGGACGGCGGCATATCCGCACTTTTCCGGTATTCCGGCGCGACCTGCCCATGAAAAGGGGAAAGGTGTTTTCCGCGGCGTCCTTCCCCTGTCTTTACAAATACCTTTACCCTTTTATCAAGGACCTTTCCCCCTATTTTCCCGATTCGTCCGGGGTAGGCTCAAAGCCGTCCACATCCAGCGGAACGTTGCCCGTATATTCCCCGGTGTCAAACTTGATCGTCTTCAGCGCGTCTTCCAGATCCAGAGAACCGTAGCATTCCCGGCTGGCAAAGCGGAGCATTTCATTCATGATGCTTACGCTTTCCTCATGCGGCATGTCCTTGGGCAGCCCGGCGGCCAATTCCCTGATTTTTCCGGCATTGGCATTCGCCGTAGCCTGGTCCTTGATCTCCAGCATCACAGCCAGCATTTCCTCGCCGGGTGTCCTGGGGACGGCTTGCTCCGTGGAGGAGGCTTCAGGGGCCTGTTCCTGTTTTTTCCCGCCGTCGCAGGAAACGAGGGCCAGCGCCGCCAGAAATAATGCAGAAGGAATGAGAAGCTGTTTCATAGACTATTCTTGATGGAGAAGCCGGAGGCCTCATTGGAGATCATCATGGGCAAAGCGGATTCAGGAGTCAAACCAGTTTTTCATGTCCCGGGAATGTTTTTTAGACAAAATTTTCCGCCATGCGCGCTTTGCTTCATGAACGGGAAAGTGTCCCGTTCAACCCAATAGCCAGAATAGTGCATTCATTGGTTTCCTGTGGTAGACGCAATTTCCGCCGGCGGAGGTTGCGTCTACTTTTTGCGTCACCGTTTGAATACAGCGTTTGATTCCGTCAAACGTCTCCGTATAATCTGATTGAGATGGGCGCCCCGATCTGGAACAGACGCAATTTTTTGAAAACTGCCGCAGGAACCGCAGGATTCCTGATGGCCGCGCCATATATGAATGCCGCTGAATCCCTCACGGACGCCAGGCCCCTGAAAGTGGGGCTGGTAGGCTGCGGCGGCCGCGGCCTGGGAGCCATGAAGAACGCGCTGGACGCCGATCCGGGCACGGTGGTATGGGCCCTGGCGGACGTATTCGAGGAACGGACCGGCTTCGGCGCCAGGCTGCTCACGGAACAATACGGCCCCCGCATGCAGGCGGACAAGAGCCGCATGTTCCACGGCCTGGACGGCTACAGGAAGCTCCTCCAGACGGACATTGACGTGGTCCTCCTCTGCACCCCTCCCGCCTTCCGTCCGGAACATCTGGCCGCGGCCATTGACGCCAACAAGCACATTTACGCGGAAAAACCCGTAGCCGTGGACGTTCCCGGCGTACTTTCCGTGCTGGAATCCGCCCGCCTCGCCAAACTCAAGAACCTGGTCATTCTGGACGGCTTCTGCTGGCGCTACGACAAGGCGAACGAGGAAGCCCACCGCAAACTGGCCTCCGGAGAACTCGGCCGGGTGCTCTCCTTTGACGGATTGTACTACACCACCCCTCCCAAATCCCCGCTGGCGCTGGATTCCCGGCCTGCCTCCGACACGGACGTGGCCTGGGCCCTCCGCAACTGGACCGCCTGGAACTGGCTGAGCGGCGGCCAGTTCGTGGAGCAAATCGTCCATACCATCGACGGCATGGTCTGGTCCATGAACGAACAGCTTCCGCTGGCCGCCTTCGGCTCCGGAGGCCGCGCCCAGCGCCGGGACGACGGCGACGTCTGGGACCACTACGACGTTTATTTCGAATACGACCACAACGTGGTGGGCCACATTTCATGCCGGCAGTGGGTCGGCTGCCATGGGGAAATCACGGACCGGACGGTCTGTGAAAAGGGCATGCTGGTCACGCCCTACCGCCCGCACATCCAGGCAGACAAGCGCTGGCGCTTCCGCGGAGAACGGGGCAACATGTACGCGGACACCCACGTGGCCTTTTACCGCTTTCTGCGCTCCGGCACCTGGACGCAAACACTGGAAAGCGCGGCCAACAAAACGCTGGTGGCCATCCTGGGGCGGGAAGCGGCCCACACCGGGCAGCGCATCACTTGGGAACAGATCAAAAAGAACACCGCCAGGCTGGTGCCGGAAGACCTGACGATGGATACGCCATTGCCGCCCGCCCGCATCCCGCGGCCGGGAAGAACGGCCTGATCTCCGCCGCCCCCCTCTCTACGCACCATGGCCAACATCTTCCCACCCCATGCCAACAGACGGTTTTACGGCATCATCGCGCTGGGCATGCTCATTCTCGCCCTGATACTGGGAGGGGTGTATTATCTCAACTTTTACGTAAAGGAACATGCCCCTGTACAGCCCGTGCGCTTTTCCCACAAACTGCACGCCGGGGACCTGAAGATGGGGTGCACGTCCTGCCATGCCGCCGCGCTGCGTTCCCCGCGGGCCGGAATTCCTGACACCAAATCCTGCCTGGGCTGCCACCAGCACATCCTGCCGAACAGCCCGTTCATCGCCCCCCTGCGCGCGGCGGCTGATCCGCAATTCCCCGGCTATACGGGGGAACCGGTACGATGGGTCATGGTCAACCGCCTTTCCGGCCACGCCTATTTCAACCACATGGCCCACTTGAACCGCGGCATCGGCTGCACCTCCTGCCATGAGGATGCGGCAGGAATGGAAGTAATGAAGGCGCCCCGTGACGCCCGCATGCGCTGGTGCCTGGACTGCCACCGCAACCCCGTTCCCCACCTGCGCCCGCTGGAGGAAGCGGCCAGTTCCCACTATTCCGCCGCGGATTATCTCCGCACCCACTCCGTCCATGACGAGGAAGGCCGCCGCATCGGCACGCAGCACCAGCTTGGCGAATACCTGAAACGGCAATGGAAAATCCAGCCAAAAACGGACTGCTCCACATGCCACCATTGACCGCTGCCTCCGGGGGAACGCCCGGAAACATGACTTTCCAGTCACGTACCCTTCCTTCTCCGCTATGGCGGAACACCACACCGTTCCTGTATCATGTACCCATGGAACTATCCCTGGACATCATTTACGACAGCGAACCGGAACAGGCGGCGGCGCATGTTCTGACGTATTTCCGGCAGGAATTCGCCAAGCCCTTTCCCCCGCCCAAATCCCTTTCGCGCGAGGAAAAAAACCTGATGGAACAAATTGACGCCGCCTTTGACGGCGTTACGCTGGAAGACGGCATCGGGCTGATGACCACGCAGCTCCTGGACATGTACGCCCCCAGAGAAGTATGCGCTGCCGTCGCCCCCTGTGAAGAACGGAGCGACTGGCGCCGCATCACGCCCGCCATGATCCGGGCATGCTGGGACGCCCTGAATTTTACCGATCCCAAGGGATACCGCTTTCTCCTGCCCGCATGGCTGACGCTGGACCTCCGCGGCCAGCTTGGAGATTTTGATGCCCTGGACTACTTGCCCCTGCTTCCGGAAAACTGCGGCATTTACGAATCCCAGGCCGTCCTGCTGAACGACCGGCAGCTTGAGGCCGTGATCAACTTCATCGAATACCGCCAGCGAGAGGATTGCAGCCCCTGAACTTTCCCTTCATAACTCCGGACGATGGAAACGGACGGCATTCACCGCTTGATTTCACCCCCCGGATTGCCTAAAAAAAGCCGTTCCCATTCATCAACCATCCACGCCCACGCCAGTTTGACTCCGCAGCCGCCATTCCCCCGGAACGATGTTCCGCATGACCATCCCGCCTTTCTTCCGGAAGAAGAACGGGAAATGTCCCGCCGTTCCTTCATGAAATGGATGGGGGCCGGAGCGGCCCTGATGGGCCTGGCGCTGCCCGCCTGCCGCCGCGTGGAAAAATACCTGGTGCCCTACAACGAAGGGCCGGAATGGTCCGTTCCCGGCGTGGAAACGGCCTACGCCACCTGCCTGTCCCTGGGAGGAAGCGTCCGGCCCGTGCTGGCGGCATGTTATGAAGGCAGGCCCGTCAAGCTGCTGCCCTCCCTGCAATACCCGGAAGGCCCCGGCCTGCCGGCCGCGGTGCAGGCCTCCATTCTGGACCTTTACGATCCCGGACGCAGCCGGCACGTTCTCTTCAACGGCAAGCAGGCGTCGGAAGACGAATTCCGCGGCGCTTTTTCCTCGTGGTCGCGCAATTTGAGGGACGGCGGCCGCATCGGCATCCTTCTGCCTTCCTCGGACTCCCCCCTGCTGCACTCCATGCTGGAGGAAATCAGGAGGAAGAACCCCCATGTCCGCACTTACGCGTACTCCCCCGTTCCCGCCCCCGGCGGCGCCATGCAGGCGGCCCTGCCGGACGGCATCCGCTTCCGCGTCCGGTTCGCGCGCGCCAGACGCATCCTGGCCCTGGACTGCGACTTCCTGCATGAAAACCCATATGGCAACACGCGGGAATTCATCGCGGCCCGCTCTCCGGAAGGGCTGAATTACAAGGAAGACAACCGGAACCGCACGCGCCTTTACGCGGCGGAAGGCCGCGTTTCCCTCACGGGAGCCCATGCCGACCACCGCCTTCCCGTATCTCCGGCGCGTCTGGGCGCCTTTCTGGAAGAATTGGACTTTTATATCCGCCAGAAAAAATCCTCCACCCCTGCTGCCGGGGAAACTCGCACTTCCGCCCTTTCCCTGACAAACCGGGAACAGGAATGGCTGAAGCACTGTGCGGAAGACTTGTGCGGCCATCCGGGGGAAAGCGTGGTCCTTCTGGGGGAATCCCGCCCGGAACTGGCTCCCCGCGTCTGGCAGATCAACCAACTTCTCGGAGCCATCGGCCCGTGCATCCAGCTTCTGGACGCACCCGCCGCACCAGCCCCCGGCACCCTGGACGACTTCCTCCGTGACGTGGAACGGAAAAACGTGGACATCGCCCTGCTGCTGGACGCCGGAAATCCCGTGCTGGACGCCAGAGAAGGGACCGCCCTGGCCGCCGCCCTGAGCCGGATGGAAAGCATCCATCTGGGCCTGTACGAAGACGAAACCTCGCAGGCCTGCCGCTGGCACCTGCCTGCGGCCCATCCCCTGGAATCATGGGGAATTGAACGGGACTGCCGCGGAAGGTTCTGCTACCGCCAGCCCGTCATCCTGCCCCTGTACGGCGGCATCTCCACGGAAGAAATCCTCTCCGGCCTGCTCTCCACCAAAGGGCATCTCATCACGGCGGACAGTTCCCCCACCCACCTTTCCCCCGTTTACCACCGGGCGCGCAAGTGCTTTGAACGCGCCGTCAATCCGGAGGACAAGACCGCCGCATGGACGCAAGCCCTGCAACGCGGCTACTCGGAAGAAACCGCCTACGCCTCCCTGCAGCCGCAGGAGGAAGCACGGCAGGCAAAGGCCCTGGCCTCAGCCTCTCTGCCGGACGCGTCCGATTATGGAAAATTTCTTCAGGAAAAGGACATGCTGGAACTGCAATTCCTTCCGGACTACTGCATCGGGGACGGCCGCTGGAAACGCAACGCCTGGATGCAGGAATGCCCGGACCCCGTCACGGGCGCAAGCTGGGCGGCGTCCGCACAGGTCTCTCCCTCCACCTTCCGCAAGCTGGGCGGCAAAGATTCCTCTCCAGCCCGCTGCGTCCTCCACTCCCCGCAGGGACGGACGGAAGTCCTCCTTTGCCCCATTCCCGGCGTGGCGGACGGCCTGATCGTCTTCCCGCTGGGATACGGCGGCATAAACCCTTCCGCAGAGGGGCAGGAACATTCCGACGGATACGCCCTGAGGAACCGCACGGCGCGCTATCTGAACCCCGTTTCCGCCGCTCTTCCGCCCGGAACCACGGTTCCGGAAACACGGCAGGCCCACGCAACCGCTGCCGCCGAACCTGAAAACGGACCGGAAGCCCACCCCATCCTTGCCGGCTACGGAATCCCCCTGCCGCAGGTAAGCCTGAGCCCCCTGCCGGAACTGACGGAAGCCGTTCAAAGCCCGGTCGTCCAGCCCTCCCCGTTCGCGCAAATCTCCGCAGGCGTCGCGGCCCCTCCCTTCACCTCCCCCGGAGCGGACACCGTTTACCAATGGAAAATGGCCATCGACACCTCGCGCTGCATCGGCTGCAACGCGTGCCTGGTGGCCTGCCGGGCGGAAAACAACATACCCGTGGTCGGACGCGACCAAATGGCGAAAGGGCGCGCCCTGGACTGGATACGCATCGACAGGTACTTCACGGACACGGGAGCCATGACCGCCATACCCGTGGCCTGCCAGCAATGCGGCAGGGCTCCGTGCGAATCCGTCTGCCCGGTCAACGCCACCGTCCACACCACGGAAGGGCTCAATGCCATGGTGTACGCGCGGTGCTGGGGAACGCGGTACTGCGCCACCAACTGCCCGTACAAGGCACGCCGCTTCAACTTCTTTGACTACGCCAGGGCATCGGAACAAGCCACGCACCTCCAGCGCAACCCGAATGTGACGGTCCGCTCCCGCGGCGTCATGGAAAAATGCACCTATTGCGTCCAGATGGTGGAACGCGCCAAAATCCGGCACAAATCCCGCCTGATGAAGGACCATCCCGGGGAACCCTCCACCTCCATCCGTATCACGGACAAGGAGCTGCTCCTGCCGGACGGCGCTGCGCAAACCGCCTGCCAGCTTGCATGTCCGATGGGCGCCATCACCTTCGGCAACGTGCTTGATCCATCCTCCGCAATTTCCCGGGCCAAATCCCTGCCGCGCCACAGGAATCTTCTCCCCGCGCTGGGCACGGACCCCGGCACGGGATACCTGGCCCCGGCGAGGAATCCCAACCCCGCCATGAGGGGATAAAACACCGGGCTGCTCTACACCTTCCTTCTCGTCCCCATAACAGCAGGGCCGCTCCCCGTCAAGGAAGCGGCCCTGCCAGTTGAAGGTCTTTAAAATCTGATTATTTAGTCTTCCACAATTTGCTCAACGGTCGTGATGGTTTCCACCACTTCAATGTTGGCGGCAGCGGCAAAGTTGTTCACCGCCTTGAGCAGGGCGGGCGTCATGAGCTTGTCCTTCTGAATGCGTTGGCAATTTTCCAGCAGGTCCACGATGGTATCCTGGACATCTCCATTAAGTTTGGTAATCCGGATAGCCTGTTGGGAAGTGAGCTTCACATTTTCCATGGACTTGTCCAATTGCTTGGCCTTCTGAGTCAGAGCATCGAGCTGCTTGATGGCGATAGCGACCGCCGTATTGTCCTTCACGTCGTCCAGAACCTTGTTGGCGGACGAAATCAGGTCGACATTCTGCTTGGCCAGTTCTACGGGATCGACCGCATTCTGGGCCATGGCGGAGGCGGAGCATACGATCGCCACCACGGGGAGTATTTGATACGTTTGAATCATTGTTTTATCGGTTGTTCGGGTTAAAAGAAGAGGTGTTCTTCTTTGCATCTTTAGATTCATTCCAATACACAAACCGTTGCAAAACGTATTTGTCATACACTCCTTACCAACTGGCGGCAAAAGGATTGCAGATGATAATATTAATTGGCGACCCGCTTCATTTCACCGCTTTCTAACAAAAAGCGGAGGGGGCGGTATTTGGCGGATTTCAGGTCCGGGTCTTCCGTCAGAATGGCTTCCGCCAGCTCCCTGCCGCGGTGGATCAGCCGGGCGTCCAAAAGCCATTCCTCAAACCGCACTCCCTTCAAGCCGCTCTGGGAAGTTCCCAGCACGTCTCCCGGCCCCCGGAGTTTCAAATCCTGCTCCGCCAGGTCAAACCCGTTGGACGTGGTTTCCACAATGTGCAGCTTTTCCCACTGTTCATCTCCGGGCTGGGCTTCCGTCATCAGAATGCAGTAGGACTTGTGCGCTCCGCGGCCAATGCGCCCGCGGAGCTGATGAAGCTGGGAGAGGCCGAAATTTTCGGCATTATTGATAATCATCACCGTAGCGTTGGGCACGTCCACGCCCACCTCCACCACCGTGGTGGAAACCAGCACGCTGGTCCGGTTGTCCCGGAAATCCTTCATGACGGCCTCCTTTTCCTCAGCAGGCATCCTGCCGTGCAGCAGCCCCACGTCCACATGGGGCAAGAGAGCCTTCCATTCGTCCAGCTCCTTCGTCACGGCCTTTCCCTTCCGGGACTCCTCCCCGTCAATCAGCGGGGAAACCACGTAAATCTGCCTTCCTTCCTCCAGCTGGTCCCTGACGAACTTGACCACCTTCTCCCTGTCCTTCGCGGTGCGGATGGCCGTCACCACCTTTCCCCGGCCCCCCGGCACGCCGTCCAGGATGGAAACGTCCAAATCCCCGTAAAAAGTCAGTGTCAGCGTCCGGGGAATGGGGGTGGCCGTCATCACCAGCACGTCCGGCCTCTCCTCCCGTGCAATCAGCTTTTCCCGCTGATTCACGCCGAACTTGTGCTGTTCGTCAATCACGACAAGACCCAGGCGTTCCGGCACGTTCTTCCCATAAAGCAGGGCGTGCGTTCCCACCACAATGCCGCCCTGGCCGCCGAATGAAATGTGGGATTCCTCCTTCCTCTCCGCCGTCACCAGGGAAACGGGCACATCCAGCTTGTCCAGCATCTGCCTGAATTTCAGGTAGTGCTGTTCCGCCAGAATCTGGGTGGGAGCCATCATCACGGCGGAATACCCGTGTTCCACGGCCAGCAGCATCGCGCACAGCGCCACAAGCGTCTTCCCGGACCCCACATCCCCCTGGAGCAGCCTGTTCATGGAACGGGGAGCCTTCATGTCCCGGTAAATCTCCCGCACGCAGCGCTTCTGGGCTTCCGTCAATTCAAAAGGCAGGGACGCCGCCAAATCCCGGACCAGGAGGCTGGAACCGGCCGTCTGCATGCCGGGAACCGCCTCCGCACGGCGGCGCCTGTAGGCCACGTTCAACTGCTGGGCCAGGCACTCTTCCAGCGCAAAGCGCCGCCTCGCCTTGTCCCGCGCTTCCGCGGAACCGGGAAAATGCAGGTCGCGCAGCGCCGTCTTGCACGGAACGCCGGGCACAAATTCATAAATCTCAGGTTCCGGTTCCGAAGACAACTGCTCCAACGCCTCCCAGACGATCTCCCGCAGCCTGCGCACGGGAATGCCCATCCTGCCGCTGTACACGGGCACGATGCGGTTCAGGTGGATGGAATTGTCCTCCCCCTCCCGGATCAACTCGAAATCCGGATGAACCATGCTCAACTTCTTCCCGTAGGGCTTCATGCGCCCGTACACGATCATCTCCTGACCGGCGCACAGCATCCGGGCAATCCCCGGCATGCTGAACCACAGGCAGGAAAAACGGGCATTCCCCAGGGACTGTTCATCCTCCAGGACGGCTTCCACGTACCTGCCGCGCCCCTTGCCGCCCTTCCCTCCCCAGCCTTTCCAGCCTACGTCCACCACCCGGCCCCGGAGACAGACGGGCGCTCCGGAGGACAGGGAATCATAGCGGTCGAACATCCGGCGGTCCTCATACCTGCGGGGCAGCATGAACAGCAGGTCCCGCACCACGGCCATCCCGGCCGCCTGCATCGCCGCCAGTTCCTTGGGACGAATGAAGGAGCAGGCCTCCAGGGGGGATGTCAGAAGCAGATTTCCGGCCATTGTTCCAGGCGCTTTCCTCACAACTCATGCACCAGGCAGCCCGCATCAGTGCGCCGCCGGAGCGGGCTTCGTCTCCAGGCAGCGCCTGTAATAATCCACGCGGGACACAAACCAGCTCCATTTGTACCCGGGCCTGCCGTTGGTCAGCAGGGGGGCGGGACAATTCTTGCCCGTCCAGTAATAATGGGGCACCACATTGCGGAGGGGAATATTGTACTGCTTCATCAGCACCGCCGTCAGCTTGGCGGAACGGTTCCAGGTCACGATGGGATTGTGGGACCGGACCTCCCCCATCTCAATGCCGATGGAATACATGTCACCCGGGCCGCCGCGGTCCGCGTGCCGCCCCGTTTCATTCAGGGGGATGTGCTGGATGGCGTGGTACTGGTCCACGGTGAAATGCCAGTTCAGGGAGCCCATCGCCCCCCTTTTCAGGGCACGGGAATGGGCGGCGGCGTCCCCGGTGGGATTGGCCGTGCTGTGGATGGTGATGAAGCGCGGCTTCATGGAACGGGCCGCGCGGCGCGCGCGGGAGCGCGGGGACATGAAATCCCGCTCAATGCGCACCTCCCCGGCCATCTGGGACATGGTGCGCGGCACGGGAGGGACGTTCTGAATCTTGAAGCTGACCGCGGGCGGGCGGGAGGCATCCGAACACGCCGCCAGAACGGCGGCAAAGGCCAAAAACACCGCATTTGCCATCAACTTTCTAACATTCATGATTCTTCCCTAGACTATCCGGTGCAAGCTGGCAAGCAGATTTCCAGTCAAAACAGGCTTTTTTGCCTTCCGCAGGACATGCTGGCGTGAAAAAAGCGGCGTGCGGCAGCCCCGGTCTCCCCCCTCCCCTCCCAAATACAGACAACGCCTTCCCCTGCACCGGGTTTGCCGCCCAGGAGAAACAAAACCGTCGCGCAAAAAGGCGCACGGGAGACTTGCCATCGGCTCTTTCCGTGCATACACTGCTTGCACCATGAGTACCACTCACGAAGCAGCTAAGAAGTGGGTCGAAGAAATCGCCCAGCTTTGCCAACCCGACTCCATCTATTGGTGCAACGGCTCTCAGGAAGAAAATGATGAGCTCTGCAACATGATGGTAGAAAAGGGCACCTTTATCAAACTGAACCCCGAGAAGCGCCCCGGATGCTTCCTCGCCCGCTCCACTCCCTCGGACGTGGCCCGTGTGGAAGACCGCACGTTCATTTGCAGCGAGAAGGAAGAAGACGCCGGCCCGACCAACCACTGGGCGGACCCCGCTGAAATGAAGGCCAAGCTGAAGGGCCTTTTCCAAGGCTGCATGAAGGGCCGTACCATGTACGTCATCCCCTTCTGCATGGGTCCCCTGGACTCCCCGCTGGCCAAGATCGGCATTGAAATCACGGACTCCCCCTACGTCGTGGTCAACATGCGCATCATGACCAAGATGGGTGCGGAAGTTCTCAAGCGCCTGGAAGACGAAGTCAAGGGCGGCGGTAACCCGAAGCGCGACGGCTACGGAACCTTCGTTCCCTGCCTCCATACCGTGGGCGCCCCCCTCGCAGACGGCCAGATCGACGTGCCGTGGCCCTGCAATGAAGAAAAATACATCTGCCACTTCCCGGAAACGGAAGAAATCTGGTCCTTCGGTTCCGGTTACGGCGGCAACGCCCTGCTCGGCAAGAAGTGCCTGGCCCTGCGCATCGCCTCCGCCATCGCCCGCAAGAACAAGTGGATGGCCGAACACATGCTCCTTCTGGGCATTGAATCCCCGGATGGCACGAAGGCCTACGTCGGCGGCGCGTTCCCGTCCGCCTGTGGCAAGACCAACCTCGCCATGATCGTTCCCCCGGCATCCTACCGCGAAGCCGGCTGGAAGACCTCCATCATCGGTGACGACATCGCCTGGATCTGGCCGCACGAAGACGGCACCTTCCACGCCATCAACCCGGAAAACGGCTACTTCGGCGTGGCTCCCGGCACGTCCTACAAGACCAACCCGATCGCCATGGACACCATCAAGAAGAACGTCATCTTCACCAACGTCGGCCTGACCGACGACGGCGACGTCTGGTGGGAAGGCATGGACGGTCCCGCCCCCGCCCACGCCATCGACTGGCAGGGCAACGACTGGACCCCGGACTGCGGCCGCAAGTGCGCTCACCCGAACGCACGCTTCACCGCTCCCGCCTCCCAGTGCCCGACGATCGACCCCGAATGGCAGAACCCGGAAGGCGTGTCCCTCTCCGCGATCCTGTTCGGCGGCCGCCGCGCCACCACGATGCCCCTCGTATTCCAGTCCCGCGACTGGAAGCACGGCGTGTACGTCGGCGCCACGATGGGTTCTGAAATGACTGCCGCCGCCTTCGGCGCTATCGGCCAGGTCCGCCGCGACCCGATGGCCATGCTTCCCTTCATCGGCTACAACGTAGGCGACTACTGGCAGCACTGGCTGGACATGGGCAAGACCGTTGCCAATCCTCCGCTGATCTTCAACGTGAACTGGTTCCGCAAGGACAAGGACGGCAACTTCATCTGGCCGGGCTTCGGCGACAACATGCGCGTCCTCGACTGGATCCTCCGCCGCTCCAAGGGCAAGGCGGAAGGCCAGAAGACCGTGCTGGGCGTCTCCCCGACCTATGACGAGCTGGACAAGACCGGCCTGGACTACAGCGAAGAACAGTTCAACGCCAACATGGCTCTCAACCCGAGCGAATGGAAGGCTGAACTGGAAAGCCAGACCGAACTGTTCGACAAGGTGGGCAAGAAGCTCCCGGCCGAACTGGAAGAACAGCGCCAGATCCTCATCAAGAGCTTCTCCTGAGTGGAGTGCCTGATTGAGTGACAACTCAACCGCACAGGGGCTGTCCCACGAAAAGTGGGGCAGCCCCTTTTTTAAAAGCCGGGTAAAAAAGAAAGAAGACGGACGTTGAACGGTTCGCCTTTTTTAAATCATCCTTCATGCCCGGCTGAACAGGATTTATTCCGGCAGGGAGAGGGAAAATTCCTTCCCCAGAGACATTCAGATCACCAAAAGTCCCTGAAACAAAGAAAGGCCGGCTGGCAACAGACCGCGATCGATGAAGGCCGGCAGCCAGGCGTCAACCGCTTCATTCAGGTAGAGGGAGCTTCAGGAATAATCCAACAGATCCATGGCTGACATCGCTTCCTGCCGCGAGGAAGCCTGAAAGGACGCATGGAAATGCTCCCGGCGGCATTCGCCCACCCTATCAATCAATGGCATGGAAAATGGCCGAAAAGAATATGGAATCATCACCTTCATGGACTCAAGAGAGCATGCCCGTCACCGTGAAACGATTTTTCATGAGAGGTTTGTATCCAGGGAGATAGAAATGTTTGATAAATAGCCTGATGAAGGCTTTTTAAGGGAGGAAAGAAACAGAAAATCTCCTCTTGTTGCCTTTTCCCTGCCATGGAGGGAAAAGGGAACTGAAAAGCGAACCGCTTCACCCCGGTTTTTCCCGGCTCCACCGGAGCAAAAAGTCCTGTAGATGAAAAAACCGGGCTCCCCTTTTCAAGGAAGCCCGGCTGTGCTTGCATCTTCTTGTTGATTAGAACGAATACCCTACTCCCAGCATCACACGCTGGTTCACCAAACTGTCGCGCCCCTCTACCTGGTAGCTGCCATACGCGCTCCAATTGTTTGTTACCTGCAGCCTCCCGGAAATCCCAGCCCTCACCCCCTGCCGAGCCGGCTTGCTGCCCTCCACTCCCCACCCATAGCCGTTGCCAACCAGGCGTGCATACGTTCCCGCATTGCTCCGGTACACGTCCGGGAGATACTCCACGCTCACCGTATGGCTCCAGGGCATGCCCCCCAGCGTCAGCCCCTGGGTTAGGGAAAGGCCCACGGGAAGAGACAGATTGCGGTAATGGCCACGGTCAAACCGGCGCGCCATCTCTCCGCTTTCCCTAAACGCCTCCTGCACCACATCCGTGTATTCCACGCCGATATGGGGCGTGAGAACCAGGTTCCTGCCCACGGGCAAATCCCAGGCGGCCCTCACCGTGCCCTCCCATGCCCGGTTGGTCCATGAACCCGACGAGTTCTGGCCGCCGGAGGTTACGGAGGAAAGGTGGTTGTCCGTGCTACCAAAGCCGGCCGCGGCAGTGACAGTGAGAGCCTGCC
>NZ_KQ971097.1:102406-102953 GCF_001580195.1 Akkermansia sp. KLE1798 | reverse complement strand
GCAAGGCAGAACTCTTGTGCGGAGCCCAGGGCGGCATGGTGCTCATGGACGATTTGGCACCAGTAATATCCCTGTTCCAGTACGACGCTCTCCGGCTTCACGGGAGTGTCTTTTGCTTCTTTGGTGAGTTCTACATTCTTGAAGGGAATGGACAGGGAGATGGAGGAATCGGCGGCCAGGGAAAGGAAATAGGTTCCTTCTTTCATGATCTTGAGGTACCCGGTCCATTCATGGCGAGTGTCATCGGAAGCGGAGCGTGGAGTGATGAGAACGGGAGCGGTGATGCCGTTGACGTAGAAGTCGCCTTGTGGGAGGCCATTGGCGAACATGGGAACAAAGGGATAGCGAGAAGCCAGGGTGTTGTCGGTATTGTTCATTGTCTTGTAACTTAGGTTTTTGAATGATTTGAAAAATGTAAAAATCAGGATCAGAGTTAGTTGTTTTATTCAACGGCGCAAGAGGTAAAAGGGAGAGGGTGTTATAAGCAATTTACCTTGAATGGTTATAGTAATGATTTGTGCCACAAGGGTTTCCACGCCTTATACGT